>JAQCNN010000036.1 GCA_028275005.1 Salinirussus sp. | reverse complement strand
ACCCCCGGCTATCGACCGCACGTGGCCGCCCGTCACCCGGTGAGCCGACCACACGATTCACAACGCTGGTCGTATAACCTGTGTGTATGTCCCCAGACGGCTCCGGGGGTGAGCCCCAGGTCCTCATGGTCGACGACGAGAAGGAAGTCGCCGACGCGTACGCGCTTCGCCTCCGCGACGTCGGCACCGTTGCGGTGGCGTACAGCGGTGCCGAGGCCCTCGAGTACGTCGAGGCCGCCGACGAACCGACGCCCGATATCGTCCTCCTCGACCGGCACATGCCGGGGCTCTCCGGCGACGAGGTCCTCACGAACATCCGCGAACAGCCACTCCGGACGCGTGTGGTGATGGTGACGGCCATCGACCCCGAACTCGACATCCTCGACCTGCCGTTCGACGACTACCTCTGCAAGCCCGTCGACCGCGCGGACGTCCACACGGTCGTCGAACAGCAGTGTGAGATACTCGCCTACCAGCTCCTCGGCGAGTACTTCGAGGCCGCGTCGAAACGGGAGGTGCTCCGGGCGGAACTCCAGCCCGACGAGACCGCACGCCACGACCGGCTCGCGGACGTCGAAGGGACCGTCACACAGCTTCGGGACCGCATCGAGCGCCTCCTCCCCCGGTCCGAGGCCGACGACGTCCTCGAGGGGTTTGCCGCCGTCGCCAGGGAGGGCCAGTGAGCCCGCGACGACCACGCTACCCGCGGTCGTCGCGTGGCCGCGGCCCCTGTGAGTCGAAAAACGCGTCGACCAGCTTCTGCTGGGCCCGCCGGAGGTGGTACAACACCGTTGGCCCCGTGATGTCGAGTGCGTCGGCGAGTTCCTCGGCGCTGCTGCCACGCGGTGACTGGAAGTAGTCGGCGAGGTCGGCCGTCCGGAGCACCGTCTCCTGGCGCTCGGTCAGCCGCTCGGCCAGGGCGGTCCGGAACCGCTCGGCGGTGGCCGGCTGGTACCGTGTCTCCGCCTTCGAGCGCACCGACACCGTCTCGAACTCGGCGCGCAGCGTCTCCACGAACGGGCGGAGGTCGTCACGCCTGGGGAGGTCGAGTGTCAACTGGACGCCCCCGGCGGTGTACTCGGCGGTGTGGACGGTCCCGCCCCACGAGCGGGCGACGACCAGCGGTGTCTGCCCCTGGACGGTCACCTCGTACAGCGCCGCCTCACCCGACTCCACCTCCCGGACCTGCGCGACACAGTCGTGGCCCTCCGAGACGGGCGTGTCGTCGGCGGGCGTCCGGACGTAGTAGACGGCCGCGTCGTCGTCGCGCTGGACGCTCCCGGCGAGGCTGACCGGCGCCGACGGGTCGAACGGGACCGCGGGGTCCTCCACCCGGAGTTCGAGCCGGGTCACGGTGTCGGCGGCAAGCAGTGTCTCCCGGCGCATCGCGCCGATGGCGAACCCGCCGATCTCCCCGAGCGTGCGCAGGCTCTCGCGTTCCTGCTGGCTGAACCCGTCCTCGCGGTCCGAGTAGACACACAGCACGCCGTAGGGGACGTCGTCACCGGCCAGTGGGATCGCGCCGTAGGACTGCAGACCGCTCCCGAACGCCGCCACCCGGAGCGCGTCCGGGAGTGTGTCGGCGCTCGCGATGTTGTCGACGAACACCGACTCGCCGGAGGCGACCGCCCGCTCCTCCGGGAGCGTCGTCGACCCGTCCAGCTGTCGCTCTAGTTCGGTTCGCAGGTCCGGGGCCTCGCCGGCCGCGGCGACGAACCGGAGCCCGTCGTCGTCGACGCTGCGCTCCCCGGCCCAGGTGAACGCGTAGAGGTCGGTGGTCCCGAGCTCCCGGCAGACCAACTCGGCCACCTCGTCGCCGTCGGTGGCGTCCATCACCCCCGTGAGCACGTCGGTGACCAGCGCGTCGATCCGGCGGAGCCGGTCGAGACGGCTCTCGAGGGTGTCGAGTTCCTGGGCTCGCCGGTAGGCCGGTGTGACGTCGTCGAGGTAGACCACCGGCCGGTCCGTCCGGACGATATCGACGGCGAGCCACCGCTCGAGCCGCGGGTAGTACTCCTCGAAGGAGCGTTCCGCGACGGGTGTCTGCTCGAAGGCGGTCCGCAGCGTCTCCTCGGCGGAGCGTGGGTACACCTCCGCGAGCGCCGCGCCGGTCAGCGACCCGTCTGTCACCTCCAGCAGCGTCCGGGCGCGCTCGTTAGCGTGCTCGACCACACCGTCTGCGTCTGTCAGGAGCACACCGACCGGCGCCCGCTCCAGCGTCTCGTTCATCGTCGGGTCACAGGTGGTCGGTGGCCGGGTCACGCCGGAACTCGAAGCGCGCGCCACCGGGCTGACTCTCCCCCGCGGTGACCTCGAGGCCGTGTGCGCTGGCGATACGGTCGACGATGGCGAGTCCGAGCCCCTTCCCGCCGTCGGTCGAGGAGAAGCCGACGGTAAAGAGCTCCTCGTCGCTCACCGTCGGAAGGCCGGCGCCGTCGTCGGCCACGTAGAATCCGCCGTCGAGGGGGCCGACGGTGACGGTGAGCTCCACATCGTCACGGCCCCGGCCGTGGCCGTCGTGTCCGTGCTCGATACTGTTGCGAAAGAGATTCTCGAAGAGCCGCTCCAGCCGGCCGCGGTCGGCGGTCAGCTCCGGCGTCCCGTCCTCGACTGTGAGGCCCGCGTGTCTGGTGTCCACCATCCCCCAGGCCTGGCTGGCGACCGTCCCGACGTCGACGGTCTCCGTCGGACTGATCGCGGACTCCCCGCGGGCGAGCGTCAGCACGTCCTGGATGATCCGTTCCATTCGGTTGTGTGCCTGTGCGATCTGCTCGAAGTGTTCGTCACCGCCGGTCTCGGCCGCGGCCTCCCTGTGGGCCTTCGCGACGTCCAAGGGGTTCCGGAGGTCGTGGCTCAGGATGCTCGCCACCCGCTCCGTCGGCATCGGGCTCGACGTCACCTCCCAGACGGGTGTGAGCACGAGCGCCTCGCTCGCGTCGACGCTGCCGGTCTCCCGCAGGACACGAAGCCTGAACTGGTGGGTCGTCGCAAACGACGGCCCGACCGACGTATCGGCCGCACACGCCACGTGACAGCCAAACTCGCCCGTGTCGCGGAGTGCGGTCAGAACCTCCTCGACGGTGGTGTCGCCGGTCTCGAAGACGCGGTCGAGCCAGGCCGACAGCCGCTCACCCGCCGGGTCCGCCTCGAAGTAGTCGTGAAACGAATCGTTGACCGCGGTCACGCGAACCGAGCCGTCGGCTGTCTCACAGAACACCACCGGGTCCGGGTACGCCGCGAGCGCGCTCATAACGGGGTCGTCGGCGCGTGGCTCGGGCCACGCCGCCGGTTCGACCGTCGCTCACTCGGGCACCCGGACGACGGCAACGCTCGTCGCAGTTCGTCTGGTCGCACTGTTGCTACACCCTTCTGCCTGGAGCGTCTTAATAAACCCATCTAGGCATGAAGACAGCCCGACCGGCTGGTGGGTGTGTTGCCGAGACTGTGACACTGCTGGCCGGTTTATCTCCCGTGCCCGTCTCGGTCCGGGTATGCGAGTCAACAGACGATTCCTCGCAGGCATCGCACTCATCACCATCCTCGGGACGGCCGCGATCCGACGGTTCAGCGGCGACGACGACTGACCGGCAACTCTCCGAGCGGACGGCGTCCGGTCAGCGCCGACCACCCGCTGACCGACAGCGCGTCCATACACGGTCCTGTCTCTCGCGTGTGCATCCGCTCGTCTGTCTCACCGACGCCGAGTCGCCCGTCACCTGCCGAGCGTCACACTGTGCTACCTGTATCTTACGGAGCACTGCTGTGCGGTTGACACTGCACCGGGTTATTCATACCCCAGGGTTGACCCCTCAGGTATGACCGCAACGACCGAGCCGACCGACCAGTTTGGCGACGTGACGGCCGCCGGCGCCGGGTCTACGCACCCCGGACCCGGCCAGTCCTGACAGATGACCTGCACCGAACGCCCCGCCCACGCCCCGAGAGCCACGGCCGGAACCCGGGACCGGGACGGGCCGGCTGGGACGATGACCACGACCGTGAGCCCGGAGAATAAGCGGGCCCAGGCGCACGCCGCCCACCGCCGAAGCGGGCACCGGCAGTGGACGATGTCCTCCCGGATACCGGGAGCGGACGGAGAGCCGTAGATGGACCGCCGAATGCGCCTGTACGCCGCGGTCGTGCTGGTGGTCGTTGCCGTCCCTGTCACCGGGCTCGTCGCCGTCTCGGCGCTCTCGGGGGAAACGGACCCGCCGACCGGGACCGTCGGCCAGGACGCCGCCGACAGGCTCGCGTCGATGGACGGGTTCAACGCGACCGTGGAGCGGACGTTCACCGGCCCTAACGGCACACGGAACTCCACGATCAGACACAGCGCCCGCCCGGGGACGGGGCTGTTCCGGGAGGTGTCGGTGCGCGGCGACGGTCCCGGGCGACTGACCGTCTCGAACGGCTCGACCCAGTGGGTCTACGACCGTCAGAACAACACCGTGACGACCTTTTCGACGGACGCCACACAGCCGCGGTACGTGCGCCGGGGCGAGCGCATCGAGCGGCTGTTCGCCCGGCTCAACGTGAGCCGAGCGGCCATCGACGAGCGCAAACAGGTGTCGTCGGAGGCGCCGGTGATCCGGCTCCCTGTCGACAGGTCGCCACAGCAGCCACGACAGCAGTCGACGACGGGGCGGGCGAACACATCGACGGGCAACGTCACGCTGGTGTACAACGGGACGGCGACCGTGAGCGGTCGTGAGGCCTACATCCTCGAGCTCGGCTCTCAGTCACCCGCTCGTGCCAGCACCCTGTTCGGGAACTTCACCCGGCGGATGTACGTCGACACGGAGTGGTTCCTGCCGCTCCGGACGGAGGTGTCCTACGAGGTCGACGGCGACCGGTTCCGGACGACGCGAGTGCTCAGGAACGTCACCGTCAACCCCGGGCTCGACGACTCGCTGTTCACGTTCACGCCGCCGGAGAACGCCACGGTCACCTCCCTGCTCCCCGAACTCGACACGAGCGTGTACCGCGACCGGGCGGCACTCGCGACCAACACCACGCTGCCGGTGCCCGACCCGGACCTGCCGGCCTCGTTCGGCCTCGACAGCGCGCGCCTGACCACCGGCGAGGTCCGCTCACTCAGCCTGACCTACACCAACGACACGGCGGCGTTTTCGGTCGGTGTCACGGCGCGCAGCGCATTCAACGCGACCCCGAACGGCACCAACCTGTCCTTTGGCCGAAACCTGACGGTCAACGGGCAGAACGCGACGTACAACCGGTTTGCGACGACCAGGGCCGTCCAGTGGTCGTGTGCGGGCTACCAGTACAGCGTGAGTGGGCAGGGCGTGCCGCGTGACCCGGTCGTCCGGGTCGCGGAGTCCGTCGAGTGTGGCGGCTGAGACGCGTCCACCACCCGTAGTCGGTGGCCAGGACCGGGGCCGGCTCGTCATCAGCCCACCGGGCACGCGCACTGTTCCACCGTTGCGCCTCCTGCAACAGTGTGCTAGGGTATAGGAACCGGGGTGACCAACGACGAACTGTAATGACGGCGGAACGCTCGAACACGACGGACGCTGGTCGAACAGGACACACCGGAACGGAGGTACCCGGCATCGTCGACTGGGTGGTCGGGCTCTTTGCCGCGCTCGTCGGGGCCGGGATGGCGGTCGGCGGCGGCGTCGCCTACTGGGTGCTTGACCGCGGCGAACTCGAGTCCGGTCTCACCGACGTGCCGGTCCTCGACCTCGGACTCACGCGGGGCGAACTAGTGACCGCCGCACTCCCGGCGCTTGAGTGGCTGTTCATCGGCATCGTCGCCAGCGGGCTGGTCCTCGTCGCCGGCGGGGTCGGGTTCGTGCTCTCGCGGCGCAGGACGCGCCGGAGGGCAACGCAGGCGGGGGAGACGCCCGGAACGGTCTGGGCACACGCGGTCTACGGGGCCGCGACGGCGGCGCTGGTCCCGGTCGCCCCGCTCTCCGGGCTCGTCGGCGGCGGTGTCGCCGGGTATCTCGAGCCGCCGGCCCGGAGCAGCAGCCGAGCGGGTGCGCTCGCGGGGCTAGTTGGCCTCATCCCCGCTATCGGGATTCTGGCTGCCGGCGCGGTCGGTGTCGTCGTCGGTGCGAGCGCGGTCGGCGAACTGAACGCCGGACTGCTCATCGGCGGTCTCGGCGGCGGAGCCCTGCTTGCCGTCCTCGTCGCGCTGAGTGCCGGCCTCGGCGCGCTCGGCGGCGCGCTCGCCGACCGGCTGGTCTGAGTGGCTGGCCGCGGACCGGACCCCACCCGCCGCGAGCATCGGGGGATTGAAGCCACACAGCCCCCAGCGTATCCCATGGACGCGGACCCGATAGCCGTCACCGGTGCGCCCGGCGTGTACGTGGTCGACCACGAACTGTTCGGCCGGTCGGGCGCACTCGCGAGCTTCGTCGTCGACGCCGACCGCCCGGCCCTGGTCGATGCCGGTGGCGCGAACACCTCCGAGCAGGTGACTGCGGCGATGACCTCCCTCGGGGTCGACCCCGAGGCGGTCGCGTACATCGTCGTCACCCACCTCCATCTGGACCACGCCGGCGGTGCCGGCCAGCTCGCGCGACACTGCCCGAACGCCGAGGTGGTGGTTCACGACCGTGGTGCCGAGTACCTGACCGACGCCGACCGCCTCGACCGGCTCATGCGGAGTGTCTCGAAGGCCCAGGGCATGGAGGACCCGTTTGGCCAGCCCGAACTCGTCCCCGAGGGCCGCGTCCGGACGGTCTCCGGCGGCGAGACACTGGACCTCGGGGACCGCAGCCTGGATATCTACGACGCCCCCGGCCACGCACCCCACCACTTCGTCTGCTTCGACGAGGACGACGGCACACTGTACGCCGCCGACGCCTGCGGGGAGCATCTCGACGGTCACCCGGTCCCGTCGACACCGCCGCCGAGTTTCGACCTGGCGGACAGTCTGGAGACCATCGACCGGCTTCGGCCGCTGGCACCCGACCGTATCCTCTACGGGCACTTCGGCGTCGGCACAGACGGAAGCGAGTTGCTCGAGACGTACCGTCGCGAGCTGCCGGAGTGGGTCGACCGGATCGACACAGGCCGTGACGAGCACGGTGACGACCCCGGGGCTATCGCCGCTGACCTGCCCGAGAAGTGGCACTCCCCGACACTCGAGCGGGACATCCAGGGCGTCCTCCTGAGCCTGTGACGCAGACTCTCAGCCGGCTCTGGTGACTCGCCCACCCCACCAGTACGACGCGCGGCCCCGGCACGTCGGCGGAGCCGGCGCCGGCGACTCGGGATACCCAGCGGGCTAGTTCACCGTCCGGACCGACGTCTCCAGCGCGGTGTCGGGGCGCATCGTCACGCCGAGCCGAAAGTCGAGGTCGGCGGTCGTCGTCTGGATGTCGTACTGCTGGAGGACGTGTGCCAGCGTGAACTGTGCCTCGGTCAGTGCGATCTGGCGGCCGATACAGACCCGTGGCCCGCTCCCGAACGGGAAGTAGGAGTCCTGTGCCCGAGAGGCCGACCCGCTCCAGCGCTCGGGCCGGAACGACTCGGGGTCGTCCCAGGCGCCCCCGTCGCGGTGGTGGGCGTACGGGGACAGCATCAGCAGTTCCTCCGCGTCGAGGTCGGTCCCGGCCAGCCGCACTGGGCTGCGCGCCTCCCGCGGGATGTTCCAGGCCGGCGGCGTCAGCCGGAGTGTCTCCCGGACCACCTGTTCGATGTAGGTGAGGTCGTTCAGGTCGTCCCAGCCGGGTCGGTCACCGTCGAGGACGGTGGTCGCCTCCTCGCGGACCCGCTGTCTGGCCTCGGGGTTCCGGGACAGCCAGTAAAAGGCGTAGGTGAGGGTGAGCGCGGTGGTCTCCTGGCCTGCGGTCATAAACAGGACGGCCTCGTCGACGAGTTCGTTGTCGGCGAGTGCGACCTCGGGGTCCTGCTTTGCCTCGACCAGCGCCGTGAGCATATTCCGGGGCGGGTCGGGCTGTTCGCGGTGGCGCTCGACGAACTCGCCGGCGACCGTATCCAGCAGGTCGTTTGCCGCCTCGAGGTCGTCGCTGGGGCCGGTCTGTAGCGCGTCGGGAACGAGAAAATCGAGCAGGCCGAACTCGGTCTCCCGGCCGAGCACCTCCAGTGCCTCCCGCACACGGCGCCCCCGCTCTCTGGTCGTGTCCTGGTCGAACAGCGACTGGGTGATCACCCGCATCGTGATGACCGACATCTCCTCGTAGAGGTCGACCGGCCCCTCGGCCGGCCAGTCGGCGAGTACGTCGTCGACGGTTCGCCCCGCGATGTCGGCGTAGTCGGCCAGCTGTGCGCCGACGAACGTCGGCTCGAGGACCTCCCGCTGTGCCTCCCAGAGCTGGCCATCACTGGAGAGGAGCCCCTCCCGGCGCTGTGCCTGCTCGGAGCCCTGCGGCCGGCGGAACCGGTCACGGTCGGCCAGGACCTCGTGGACCAGCTCGGCGTCGGTCACGACCGTCACCGGCCGGTTCCCCGGCGGGTCGACCCGGACCAGGGGGTACTGCCCACCGTAGGCGTTCTGGATACCGGCCAGATACCTGAGTGGGTCCCGCGCCAAGCGGTGCACGCTACCGACAACCGGGAGGCCTGGAGGCGTATGTACGTCTGCCGTCATTGAGTCACTATGCGTCGAAAGCACTCTGTGTATAAAAGACCCACCCCCGCGTCACCCCCGCAGGCTCGCCGTTTCGCTGTTGCCCCGTCGCACGGTCGCTGCCGGTGCCCAGCGGCCATCGTTTCGGTGCGCGAGAGACCAACCCACGGCCCGACCCCCATCCCGCGTATTCTCTGCTAACCGTATTTTCATACCAGCGTGGAACAAAGACCAGGTAGGATGTCGTCGAACACCTACACGGTCGATCACGAACTGAGCGATACCGACGAGAATGTCCATCACGTCTGGGACGACAGCCTCGACCCTGTCCTCACTGTGGAGCCCGGTGAGGTCGTCCGGTTCGAGTGTCGTGACGCACTCGACGGGCAGGTCGGACCCGATTCGACGGCCGCGGACCTGGCGAGTGCGAGTTTCGACCCGGTGCATCCGCTGACCGGGCCGGTCGCGGTCGAGGGCGCCGCACCCGGTGACGTCCTCGCGGTCGACCTCCTGGACTTCGAGCACAAAGGCTGGGGGTTTACCGGATTCATGCCCGGCGAGATGGGGCTGGGGCTGCTGCCGGCGGAGTTCCCCGACGCCGGCCTCCACGTCTGGGACCTGGCGGACGGGGTCGCCCACTTTGTCAACGGGATCGAGATACCGCTTGACATGTTCCCGGGCATCGCGGGCGTCGCGCCAGGGGCGGAGGGCGAACACGACACGCTCCCGCCACGGGATGTCGGGGGGAACATGGACGTCAAGCACATGACCGCGGGGTCGACGGTCTACTTTCCGGTCGAGACCGAGGGGGCGCTGTTCTCGACCGGCGACTGTCACGCCGCACAGGGTGACGGTGAGGTCTGTGTGACCGGCATCGAGGCGCCGATGTTCGTCACGGCGCGGTTCGACGTCCGGACGGACATGGACATCGAGCAACCCCAGTTCGAGACCGCGGGGCCGTTCACCCCCACCGGGAGCGACGAGCCGATGTACGCGACGACGGG
>JAQCNN010000031.1 GCA_028275005.1 Salinirussus sp. | reverse complement strand
CTCGACGTCCGGCTGTCGCGGTGACGTGATTCGCAATTCTTATTGCGTGTATCGACCCAAGCAGAGAGTGCGTGCCGGTGTAGCTCAGACTGGCTAGAGCGATTCCTTCGTAAGGAATAGGCCGAGGGTTCAAATCCCTCCACCGGCTTCAGGAATAAAGGTTCAAAGCCTTTTTTCGCTGTTCTTCTCGACTCTCGTGGATTCTTAGACACCCGGCGAAATAGGTGTGCGGGTGCTGCCGTCCGTGTGCCGGCTGTGGGTTTTCACTACCGGTATGTATGCAAGCAGTATTTTCTCAGACACTCGAAAACCGGGGTACAACGTACAAGTGGTCTTGTTCATTCAAAGAAACTGATAAGTTCTCGGAGTACATGAGTATATCTAACGACGACAAAGTACGACCGGCAGGGGCCGGGAGTGGAAGACCCCCGCCGACCAAAGGACTTGAGGACCCCAATCCGGGACGGATTGGGTGTCTGTTCCTTGTGCGTCGGCGGTCTTAAAACGTCGCTCCCTCCCGCATCTGTGGTCGTCTCGCGTCGTCGGGGAACGAGGGCCGAGGACCGCCCCCTCACCGCACAAGAAGCCATGACCACAGTCAACAACGCCGACACCGGCGAACACAACCAGTCGGCCCGACCACGTACCGAACACGGCGGCCTCGACGCCGCACGCGAACACCGCGACGACCTCGAAACCCTCGCCGAAACCGACCTTCCCGCCGCCGCGTGGGCGCAAGCGATACTCGACCTCCTCGACGCCGAGGACGCGAACGGAGGTGGGCCGGCGTGACCACCCGCCTATCAAACCCGCTCGACGCCGCTCCCCGAACCGACGCTATGCGAGGTGTGGCCTACGCGAACCACGTCCTCGACGCGAACCTCGAACCCGGCGACGTGGTTGCTGTCGTCCCGCTCGAACGTGTCCACCCGGTGTTCTTCGAGCGCGTGGAAACGGAACGCGACCTGAACCCACGGGAGGACCCGCTCTACGGCGAGTTCAAGCGAAACCCCGACGTAGTGGCGGTCCGCGTCACGGCGGGCCTACCCGACGAGTTCCACATCGCCGTCGACAGAAACGGAGGTGACGACGAGTGACGCCGCAGCAGTCCCCACACGACGCCGCCAGGCGCGGTGAGGGTGAGAACACGTCCGACGACACGACCGCCACCCCGGGGCGCGTGTGGCCCACACATGAGAGCGAGGACGCGACGGTGAGCGAGACGGTGCTGCTGCCCTCACGAGCGCCGAGAGAGGACAAGTACCACCGGCCCGGCGCTCCGGGGTGGCTCCTCCCCGCGTGTGGGACGTTCGACACCACAGGCGTCGAAGCCAACCGCGCCGAACTGTGCGAGCGTGGGTATCGACCCTGCCGGCTGTGCTGGCCCGACGCCGCCACCGAGGGGGGTGAACGCCCGTGAGCACGGACAAGGACGCTTCCGTGGACGCCGGGGAGGTCGGGATCTTGAACGCGCCGCTTGGCCCAGCCCCTGAGGGTATCCCCACGGCGCTCCGCGACCGCGAGGCGTGGGTGTGCTGGCACGTCGGCTGTCGGAACTGCCACACCACCGTCGAGTACGGCGTCGAAACCTGCCCCGAGTGTGGCGAGGACACCTCGAAAATCCCCGACGACCCGACCTCGGGACGGTACGCGAGTAGCACCGACTCGGCGACATGGACGCGCTTCGAGGCGGCGCTGGCGTACCACGAACGAGAGCATACCGACACCGAGGGTGTGGGCTACGTGTTCACCGAGGACGGCCCCTTCGTCGGCGTTGACCTCGACAACTGCCGGGATCCCGAGACCGGTGACCTTGACCCGTGGGCCGCCGACGCTATCGAACGTTGTGCGTCGTATGCGGCGGTGTCCTCGTCGGGGACGGGTATCCACATCCTCGCTGTGGGTGAGTTACCCGAGGGAGGGAACCGTTCGGGGAACGTCGAGATGTACGAGGACGCCCGGTACTTCGCGCTCACCGGCGTCCACATCGACGGGACGCCCGAGGAGCCACAGTCCGCGCAGGACGCCATCGACGTTTATTCGCTCTACGGAGGTCTGACACGTGCCACAGGTTCGTTGCTCCGCGGCGACGTAGACCTGCTGGCACTCGGGGCAGCTGTACAGGGACGGTGGTGCGTCGGTGTCCGTCGTCCCCGGTTCTGTCGAAGCCACACGCGCGACCCCTCGGTCGGCGTCACCCTCACTCCCATCCCCTGCTGTGCTGGTTGACTCCCCCTCGCTCGGCGACGGTGTCAACCGCCTGAACACGCGTTTCGCCCGATCGAACATGGCTTACAGGGGATAGTCGAGGGCTCGCGTGGATAGCAGTTGAGCATGGAACACCAACCCACTGCGTCGGGCCCGAACACCGAAGCGTCTGCCAGTCGGGGAGTGAGACGACAGCGACCCCGGCGACCGGCTCGCGGGCAGGAGACCGCCGGCGCGACGCCGTGACAGTCAGTCGGCCGCACCCACCACGAACGGCTGCCACCCGTCGGGCTGGTCGCGCAGTCCCCTGACCCGGAGTTCACCGTCACCCTCGCCGTCGGCCTCGCGGACGTCGACCCGTCCGTCGGCGACCTGACTGAGCGTGTTGACGGTCTGTGTGTCGTGTGTCGTCGGGTCGATGGCGAACACACCGAGCCCGTCGGCGCTGTCGATCCGACCCGACAGGGTCTGTGCGAACTGGTACAGCGACCGCAGGTCGACGTACATCGACAGCGAGGAGAGGCTGACGAGGCTGCTACGGACCCGCCCCTCCGTCGCACTCGTGTACAGTGACTCGTACAGCGCCGAGGCCTTCATGCCGATACCGGTGAGGTCACTCTGTGTCGAGACCGACCGGACCTGTGCCTCGAACTGGGCCTGTCCCAGGTCCTGGCCGCTGCAGTCGATCACGGCCGCCCGCTCGCCGTCGAAGTCCGGGTGCGTCCGCTCACAGGTGCCAAGCAGTGTCTTACAGGTCATGTTCGTCGAGATGAACAGGCTCGCCTCGCCGGCCGCGTTCCCGTCGACCGCCATCGACAGCGCGAGGTCCTCGGCGCGGCTGAGCGCCGGCCCCGCGACCAGCACCGTCGACCCGGGGGCAATCGGCTCGACCGGCAGCCCCGCCGCGAACCCGTAACCGTCGTCACGGCTCATCGGTCACCCTCCGGCGCGTCGGCGCGTGCGTGGAGGTCGATGACGTCCATCGCGACCGTGGCTAGGTCCCGCAGATAGGTCTCGTCGGCCGTCGAGAACGACCGTGGGTCGTCGTCGTAAACACAGAGTGTGCCGACCACGAGCCCCGCCGGGGTGACGAGGTTCGCGCCCATGTACGACCGGATACCCATCCCGACGAGCGCCTCGCTGCGGGACTCAAAGCGTGGGTCCTCGGTGACATCGCTGACCGTCATGACGTCGTCGGCCAGGATGGTGAACGTGCAGATCGAGTCCTCCCGGTCTGTCGTCTCCCACTCCGTGGCCCCACCGTAACAGGACAGAAACTCCTGGCTGTGCTCGCCGATGATGTTCACCGACGCCTGCTCAACAGCAAAGTGTCTGGCCGCCAGGCCGGTGATCCGGTCGAGGGTCGCCATCGGCGCCGGGTCGTCCAGGTCGTACGCCTGCAGGGCCGCGACCCGCTCGGCCTCGTTCTGGGGCAGCGGGTAGGAGGCCTGTGCCCTGGTGTCGACTGTCGTCCGGACGAGCCGTCCCAGCCGCTCGGCCCCGAACACCGACCCCTTGCCGACGTACTCCGTGACGGACCCGCGGAGGGCGTCTGTGTCGATTGCGGCCGGGTCGGCGTCGGTGTAGAGGACCGCGCCGGCGTCCGGCGCAATCTCGTCGGCGGCGTCGATGAGGGCAACCCCGGTGCCGTCCGGAAGGTCCTGTTCGGTGAGAAGCGCCGAGTGCTCCGGAGTGAGGCGGTCGAGTGCTTCCTCGACGGTTCCGGCGGTCTCGACACTCGCGTCGAGGTCGGACAGTTCCGTCCGGAGTGACTCCGCGGTCTCCTGGCGGGCGCGCTCGTCCGGGTCGACACAGAGGATCCGTGTGCTCACCCCTGCACCTCTCGGCGCCGAGGTTTGTACGTCCCGGCTCGTTATCAGCGTCGAGAACGACCCGAGGATATGGCCCACGTCACCGACAGCGGCGGAGATACTGAGAGCCGGGGCGATGGTATCCCCCCAAAGGGCGACCCCGCACAGCGGGCTTCGGTCCGACCGGTGTCTTTGCCCGCTTCAGACGTCGATGGGTGCCTCCCCGGCCGCGAGGCAGGCCGATAGGCACGTTTCGGGGTCGTTGTCGATGCGACCCGTCCACTCGTTCCAGAAGTCCCGGTCGAGCGAGCCGGCCGGCTCATCGTCGACCAGGATGATGACCTCCTGCTCCGTGATGTCGGTCTCCACGTTCATGTTATATGCTAACACGGGCTGGACGAATATGAATCCTGCGCCGACGCGTCGGGCCCTGGGTTCGGGCGGGGCCAGGTGGGCGGTAGTGCAGGCGTGCTGGACAGTTACGCTGTTGTGGAGAGAAAGGTAGACCGCTGCCGGGTGAGATGGTGGGTGTGTGGAAGACAGCGACCGCCAGCGGTCTACCGGACCCCTCGTAACCTCCCCGACTGTGTCGGGACTGTGTCAGTGGGTCCAGATGTGGATACACACCGTACACGGACGAGTAGACGGCTTGGCATACAAGTGTGCGAGCGGGCACCACCACAGACAATCGGGACGGCCCCGGACAGGGCGTCACGGCAGGGACGGCCAGGACACCGGGAACGACCGGTCGGTCCAGCGCGCGTCGTGAGCTAAGATACTTGTCTCCGAGCCAGTAGTACCGGTATGGATCTGCTTGGGTTTCCGCTTGAACTGATCGTCTCCGAGCAGGAGTAGATTCACAGGGAGTGTCGGGACTACGGGGCCAACGTCGATGCCGAGACCGCCGAGTGTCCGGGCTGTCACGGCAGTATCGCGATGCACTCGCTGTGAGCGGGCAGACCACGGCCGGCCCGGTGGGTCGTCCCGGCGCCGCAGACGCCACCCGGGATTGATACTGCTGGCTGTAACTGTCTGAAGACGCCGTGACTCCGGGGTCACGAAATTCGTTACAGACGTACAGCCGGCAGTATGAAGAGATTTCTTCTACGGTTCACCGGCTTTGAGCAGGTGGTTTGACTGTTTCCCGTCGTGAAGACTATTCGTCACATATAGGTCGGCTCCGGCCCTGTCGACACTAATGCTTGACCTGATCGCGTATGCGAACTGCTCACACTCGCCTCACGCCGCCGACGCGTGGCGCCACCCGGACCACGAGCACGCTCGGCGGTACACCGACCTCGACTACTGGCAGGAGCTGGGACAGACCTTAGAGGCGGCCCCGTTCGCCGGGCTCTTTCTGGCCGACGCGTACAACGTCGCCGACCGGTTTCGGGGCTCCATCGAGCCGACGGTCCGGCAGGGCGAGCAGTTCCCCGAGAACGACCCGTTACCCCTGCTGGCGGCGGTCGCGGGCGCCACCGACCACTTAGGGCTGATAGCCACCGCGTCGACGTCACTGTACCCGCCGTACCTGCTGGCAAAGAAGCTCTCGACGGTCGACCACCTGACCGACGGCCGGCTGGGCTGGAACATCGTCACCTCGTCGGGTCGGCTGGAGTTCGCCAACACCGGAGCCGAGCGACTCGGCCACGACGCCCGGTACGACCGCGCCGACGAGTATCTGGCCGTGCTGTACAAGCTCTGGGAGGGGTCGGTCGACGACGACGCGATTGTCGCCGACGCCGAGGGTGGGACGTACGCCGACCCCGACGGCGTACGGTTCGTCGACCACGAGGGCGAGCACTTCAGCGTGCCGGGGCCACACCTCGTCGCCCCCTCGCCACAGCGGACGCCGCTGCTGTTTCAGGCCGGGCAGTCCGAGCGGGGCCGGGCCTTCGCCGCCCGTCACGCCGAGGCGACGTTCACCTTCCAGCTGGACACCGACAGCCTGACCGACTACGTGACCGACCTCCGCGAGCGGGCCCGGACCGAGGGCCGGGAGCCACCCGCCGTGTTCCCGGGGATCGCACCCTACGTGGCCGAGACCGAGGCCGCGGCCCACGACCTCCACGACTCCGTCGTCGACCTGACCAGCGCCGAGACCGGGCTGGTCCGGCTCTCCAACCACCTCGACCACGACTACTCGCAGTACGACCCCGACGCCCCCCTGCAGGATATCGAGGTCGACGGGATCCGCGGTGTGCTGGAGGCGTTTCTGACGAGTGACCGCGAGTGGACTGTCGGGGAGGCCGCCCGCCGGTACGCCCGGCATCCGGTCCCCGAGCCGGTCGGTACACCCGAGCAGGTGGCCGACACGGTCGAGGCCTGGCACGCGGCCGGCGCCGACGGCTTCGTCGTGATGGCACCGCTGGTCCCCGAGGGGTTCGAGCGGGTCGCCGACCTGCTCGTGCCGGAGCTCAAGCGTCGCGGGCTGGTGCCCGAGACCTACGAGACGGGCACCCTGCGGGCCCGGATACGGGAGGGTGACCGGCTGCCGGAGACCCACCCCGGGGCCGACGGTCGGCCGGACGGGTCGGCCGGTGATTGATACTGCCGGACGTAAATCATTCAAGAATTTCGCCACCCCGGGGTAGCGAATCTATTTACAAAGTTACGTCCGACAGTATGAGACACACAGCGTCGACGCGCTCTCGGGCACCACGGACTCACCGCGTCGGTTCCCGCGGCCGCCGTCTGACACTGGCGGGCCGAGGCCGGTTACGGCCGGCGAGGGGTGTCGTCGGGGTAGTCGAGGTGTCCCCACGACCGGACGCTACCGGGTGCGACCCGGATGAGCGGGCGGGAGTCGAGTGCGTGGGTCGCGTACTGGTCGTACTTCCCGCGGAGGGCACGGACCCCGTCGGCGTGTGGAGGGTCGTCCGGCCCACAGCTGGTCGCCGTCCCACGGACCTGGACCCAGCCGAGCCGTGACCAGTCCTCGGTGTAGTGGTCGACGACCAGCGTCACCCGGGGGTTCTGCTCGATGTTCCGGCTCCGTCGGAGCGCATCCGGGGGGACGTCCTGTGGCTTCTCGTCGACCGGGCTCACGATGTGGTCGTCGGCGAAGGCAAAACAGACCGGCACAGCGTGGGGCCGCCCCTCCCCGTCGACGGTGGCGAGCCGACCGACCCGTGCCGTCTCCAGGTACGCCCGTTCCTCACTCCCGAACATACGGCCGACTGGGGCCGGTCAGGGAAGAAGGCCTCGGCGCCGACCGAGAGCCACGGCCGGCTCAGGACGCCGGGGGAGTGTCGAGCGTGCGGACACCGCTCGTCATCCAGCAGCCGTCGTACTGTCCGCCGGACACCCTGGTGAGGCGCCACCGATAGGCCGTGCTGTTGCCCGTTGCCGCGGCCACGGTCACGGTCCGCTCGGCCGTCGTGCCCCCCCTGTCGACCGGCCCGTAGGTGACCGTCTCGGCCTCGAGCAGCGGCCGGTACGAGGTGTTGATCACCCGCCGAAAGTTGGCGTACGGCCCGGTGACGTCCCTGTTCGATGGGGCAGCAAAGCGCCACGCCGTCCGGATCCCGTCGTCGGTGTCGGGGTCGTTGTTCGACAGCGCACCGACCTGAACCGCGACCACGAGGCCGGGCGGCCGGTCACAGGTCGGCTCCAGTGACGCGTAGTCGGCACTCCCGTTCCCGACATCGCCGCCTGGCCCGCCGGTCCGGCCCCGGTCGGTCGCGGCGCGCTCGGCCGTCTCCGGAACCGGCGCAGGGGTGACCGTCGCCTCCGGCTCGTCACCCCCGCCGAGGAACCCCGCACATCCGGCGAGGACCACCAGCCCGAGCAGTGTCGCCGTGCCGACCAGCCGTTGCCCCGGCATAGTCGAAACAGCGGGCGGACGGACTTTGCTGTTCGGATAGCGCACCGAGCGCGG
>JAQCNN010000019.1 GCA_028275005.1 Salinirussus sp. | reverse complement strand
AGCGCGTAGGCGGCCTCGTTTGTCTGCTGGCCGCTCCCGAGGACGGCCACCGCCTCGTCCTCACTTGCGAGCACGTCGATAAACTGCGTCGCAACGACCCCGAGGGCGGTGTCCCAGGAGGCCGGTTTCAGGCTATCGCCGTGACGGATGAGCGGTTCGGTGAGCCACTCCCCCTCGGGGTTGGCGGTCTCCCGGATACCGCGCTCGCAGGCCAGCCCGCTGTTTGTCGGGTGGTTCGCGTCGCCGCGGACCTCCTCGAGCCCGTAGCCGGTGTCGGCACCGCGCTGGAGGTGGCCACAGCCGACGGCACACCGCATACAGGTCGTTGGCTTCCACTCAGTCACGCCCGGTCACCCCGGCAGTCGAGAGGTCGGTCGTAGCAGAGCCGTTTGCTCATCACTGTTCTGTTGTACTATCGTTTCGCGATCGTGTGTATATCCGTTTCGATACCCACAACACTGTCGACTGGGGTGTAATCCCTTCGACTCACTGTCCAGTTTTCCCGACATGTGGTCGCTTTTGAAACACACGCTACCGCGTCCCACACACTGCGAGCGACCGGTCATCGTTGGCCCCCCGCCACACCGACGGGTGGCGGTCCGCACAGAGGGTGTGTCCGCCGACAGGGCCGGGCCACCCCCGGTATCCGGGCCCGGTCCAGGTTTGTCGACTGAGGCCGCGGAAAATCGGGAGATCCAAACCACCACCCCCAGTCGGCCCCGCTCGGCCCCCGGTTCGGGCGCCGGCTGTCGGACCGTCAAATTTTCCGCCAGAATCGTACAGATAGTAAACGGTCAGGATTATACGGGCCGAGACAACAGCTTTCGGTATGAGAGTTGGTCAATCACCCAACTACGCGGGGTATGTGCTGTGTGCTGTCGGGGGCGTATAACCGATGGGGAACAAGAAGGAGACCTGGAAACAGGGGATGTACGGCGACGAGGTCCGGGCGAAGATCGAGGAGTTCGCCGAGAAGGGGTGGGACTCGATCCCCGAGGAGGAGCGGGAGATGTGGTTCTCCCGGTTCAAGTTCTGGGGCGTCTTCCACCACCGGTCGGGCCAGGAGTCCTACTTCATGCTCCGACTGGCAAACACCGACGGGGTCCTAGAGCCGGGCCAGTTGCGAGCCATCGGGGAGGTGGCCCGCGAGTACGCGACCGGGCCGGTCGAGAACCCCGAGTGGGGTGACGCCTGGATCGACTTCACCACCCGGCAGTCGGTCCAGATCCACTGGCTCAAGCTGGAGGATATCCCCGAGATCTGGGAGAAGCTGGAGTCGGTCGGTGTCACCTCCCGGTCGGCCGGCGGGGATACGATGCGCAACATCACCGGCTGTCCGGTCGCCGGCAAGGACAAGGCGGAGTTCGTCGAGTCGCTGCCGGTCCTCGAGGAGATCCAGGAGAAGCTCCGGGACGACGACAGCCTGGCGAACATGCCCCGGAAGTTCAACATCAGCGTGACCGGCTGCCGGGAGGGGTGTGCCCAGGATTCGATCAACGGGATCGGGCTAGAGCCGGCCGAGAAGATGGTCAACGGCGAGCGGATCCGGGGGTTCAACGTCCGGGTCGGCGGCGGTCTCGGCGGCCGCGAACCCCGGCGGGCCCGGAGCCTCGACATCTTCGTCATCCCGGAGCACGCCTACGACGTGGTCCGGGGGTTCGTGGAGCTGTACTTCGAGCACGGCAACCGCGAGAACCGCCAGAAAAACCGCAGTCGCTTCTTCGTCGACGACTGGGGGACCGACAAGATCCGGTACCGCATGCAGGAGGAGTACGTCGACTTCGAGCTGAAGCGGGCGGGCCGACACCTCCGCGAGGAGTACACCTACAACGCCGGCCGCTCGCCGGAGGCGGGCAAACACGACCACGTCGGCGTCCACGAGCAGACCGACGGGAACCACTACGTCGGCCTCTCGGTCCCGGTCGGCCGGCTGACTGCCGACGAAACAGTCGAACTCGCGGACCTGGCCGACGACCACGGCTCCGGGGAGGTCAGACTCACCCGCCGGCAGAACCCCCTAATCATGGATGTCCCCGAGGGCGAGCTGGACGCGCTGCTCGGGGCGGAGTTGCTCGAGACCCACCAGCCCGAGCCAAACCCCTTCCAGCGAGGGGCGATGGCCTGTACGGGGACGGAGTTCTGCTCGCTGGCCCTGACCGAGACAAAGGCCCGGATGGCGACGATGTTGCGCTGGCTGCGGGCGAACGTCGACCTCCCCGAGGAGGTCCAGCAGCTGAAGATCCACTACTCGGGGTGTACGGCCGACTGCGGGCAGGCGATGACGGCCGACATCGGCCTCCAGGGGATGCGCGCCCGGAAGGACGGCGAGATGGTCGAGGCGCTCGATATCGGTGTCGGCGGCGGGATCGGCACCAAACCCGCCTTCGTGGAGTGGGTCCGCCAGCGGGTCCCCGCCGACGAGGTGCCCGGGCTCCTGCGGAATCTCCTGGAGGCCTTTGCCGCCCACCGCGAGGAGGGCCAGACCTTCCGGGAGTGGGTCCAGGCGACCGGGGAGGAGCAGCTGGTCGCGTTCGCCGAGCCCGAGGAGACGAGCTACGAGGACCCCTGCCTGCACGACGCGAAGGGGTCGTGGTACCCCTTCGACGACGGCGAGAGCCCGGCGCCGACCGACGCCGAGGGGGACCCCCTCCCGGCGGACGACTGAGATGCGTCGCCGACTGCTGGACGTCACCGCCTACACCACACTCGACTTTGTCGACGCGCGGGCAGTCCACCCCGACTGGGAGGAGGCGGCGGACGCCGTCGTCGACGTCGACACACCCGACGGGGGGGCGGCACGGGGCCGGGCCGGCGGAGGTGTCGGTGGGGGTGGGCGGGACGACGATGACGGGGTCGTCCACCTCAGTGTCGAACTCGACGCCGCGGACCTGAGGAACCTCCCCCGTCACGTCGACCGGCTCGACCTGTCACCGGCCGACGCGCGCACCCTCGGCCAGGCCCTCCTGGAGCACGCCGACGAGGCCGAGACGGGAAGCGAAGGGGGTTGACGAGCCCGGGAGATGGTCGGCCCCGTATTCGGCTTCGAGCCACTTATCCCCTCACGCGGCCAAGTATAGGGACATGGACGACGGGGAACTCGAAGTCGTCGAGTTCGTGCTGACCGCTGCCGTCTACACCGAAGACCAGGAGCTGGCGCCCGACGACCTGCCGGCGAGACACCGGACGGTCTTCTGGAGTGACGGGCAGATCGAGCGGCCGCTCTCGCCGACGGTCGAGGCCGCCCGGGAGGCGACCGGTGTCGACGGCCCCTGGGAGACGGTTTCCGGACTGATGTTCACCGACTACGACGACTTCTCGGGGACAGTCTCCTTCACCGACCGGGGGATGGCCGAGGAGTGGTACCGCGAGCGGGTCGACGCCGACCGGCTCCGCGAGAACCCTGTCCTGGCCGCCCACTTTGCCGACGAGTTCGGGGAGGACGTCTACGAGCAGGCCCACGAGACCAACCGACCGGCCCGGGCCGACCGCCCGTTCATCGACGACCTGCTCGCGGAGTACTTCCAGGACGAGGAGGAGGAGGAGATGCTCGACCTGGTGGACGTCCAGGCCCCCGAGGAGATCGAGATGACCCTCGACGATATCGTGCTCACCGAGGACCAGGAGGGGGAGATCACCAAGATCGTCAAGGCCATCGAGCACCGCGAGTATCTCGCACAGATCGGGCTCCGTGAGATCGGGAAGTTGCTGTTCGTCGGGCCGCCGGGCACCGGCAAGACGAGTGTCGCGCGGGCGCTTGGCGGAAAGCTCGGGCTGCCGGTCGTCGAGGTGAAGCTGTCGATGATCACCAGTCAGTATCTCGGCGAGACCGCAAAGAACGTCGAGAAGACCTTCGAGGTCGCAAAGCGACTGGCCCCCTGTATCCTCTTTATCGACGAGTTCGACTTTGTCGCGAAGACACGGGCCTCCGACGAACACGCCGCGATCAAACGCGCGGTGAACACCCTGCTCAAGAGTATCGACGAGGTGAGCCTGGTCAGCGACGAGGTGCTGTTGATCGGCGCGACAAACCACCCCGACCAGCTCGACGCCGCGGCCTGGCGCCGCTTCGACGAGATCGTCAACTTCCCCAAGCCCGACCGGGGGATGCGCGCGGACATCCTCCGGGTCGTGACCGACGACATGGAGATCGCCGACTTCAACCCCGACGGTGTCGCGGAGATGACCGAGGGGCTCACCGGGAGTGACCTCCGGATGGTGCTCCGGGAGGCGGTGCTCGACGCGCTGACCGAGGAGCGAACAACCCTGACACAGGGTGACCTCGAGGACGCCGTCGCCGAGTTCGAGGAGCGGGACACCCTGAAGAACCTCGACATGATCGAGGGCGACCACGACGCCCTCGTCGCCGGCGGCGACATCGAGGGCGGGGGCGGCGGCCACGACCACGCCCACGACGACTGACTGTCCCGGCCACCTGCCTCGCTGTGGCGCACAGCCCGTCGTTGCCCGGAGCCTGGCACCGAAACGGGATGTGCCCGGTGCATTCTCACTATCCGGAGATGCCCGATAGTAATTACGCCTCGCCGGACGGTAACCACGGCTTTTTGCCCGCCCACCCCCAAATACGGGGCAATGGAGGTCACGTTGCTGGGGGCCGGCGACACGACGGGAACGCCGACGGTCGGCTGTGACTGTGATACCTGCGAGCGCGCACGGGAGATGGACGTCGAGCGGTCCCGGTTTTCGGTGCACATCCGCAACGAGCGGACGGATGAGACACTGCTCGTCGACCTCAGCCCGGACTTTCGACACCAGTTCCTCCGGGAGGGGTTCGAGGCCCCCGACGCCGCCGTTGTCACCCACATCCACTTCGACCACCTCCACGGCGCAGGCAACGTCTTCCGGCTGACCCGCGAGCTGCCGACCTACGCCCCCGAGACGGTCGACCCTGTCACCGACGAGAGTGTCGCCGACACCGTTCGGGGCCAGTACGACTATCTCGACGCCCTGGTCGTCAACGACGCCACCCCCTTCGAGCCCTTCGAGGCGGCCGGGCTGGAGGTGACGCTGGTCCCCGTCGACCACCCGCCGCTCGTCTGCTTCGGGCTCCGGGTCGTCGACCCCGAGACCGGCGCGACCGTCGCGCTCTCCGGTGACACCACCTACGACATCCCGGCCGAGTCCCGGGAGGTCCTCCGGGGTGCCGACCTGCTGTTTGCCGACGGGATCGTCCACCACGAGTTCACCGAACACCACCCCCGTGGCGGGGACGACCACGACGAGGACGGCGTTCCCCGGACGTTCGGGACAAAGCATATGACCATCCACGGCGCGAAGCGGCTGGCCGCGGACCTGAACGCCGACCGGCACCGGCTGGTCCACGTCTCACACTTCGTCCCCGCCGACCGGGCCTTCGAGGAGCCCCTCGCGGTCGACGGCGAGCGCTACACCATCTAAAGCACCGGCTCACCCGTAGCGGTCGAGCCGTGACTGACGGCGCCGACGGCCGTCGGGGTCCGGCTCCCAGGGTGTCCGGGCGGCCCGGAGCCCCTCACGGTCAACCGCGGGCGGGTCGGCGGGCTCGTGGCCGTCACAGGCCGGCCCACAGTCACGGCCGGGGTCGACGAGTCGCCCCATCCAGGGACAGTAGGGCAGGCCGTCGTCGGGGGCCACCCGGGCACAGGCCGGCAGGTCGGGTCGCCACCCCTTCCCGTAGGCGCGCTCGGCGACCCGGCGGCGGGCCCGTGCCTTCGCGTCCGCCCCCGCGACCCGTACATCGGTCCGCGTCCGCCCGCGCTCGAGGATCTCGACCCCCGGCTCCCCGGCCGGCAGCGTGGCGGGCTCGCGGACCACCTCGTGGCTCCCTGCTTCGGGGTCGAACGCCCAGACCCCCACGGCGTCGGGGATCCGGTTGAGGTGGGCGCCGGTGACGTGGCTGGCTGTCGCGAGCACCACCCGGTCCAGCAGCGCGAGGTGGACGTCGGTCAGCAGCTGTGTCTCCAGGGCGCCCGGCCGGTCGAGGTCGGGCTTGTTCTCGACGCCGACGAGCTCGCCGAACCACCCGTCGGGATACCGCGTCGTCTGGCGGACGTACGTGCGACCGCCACGGCGCTCGCGCTCGAAGAACCCACACTCGACGGCCGCCTCGACGGCCTCGCGGGCGCGTTCGGGATGACAGTCGAAGGCCTCCTTCCAGAAGCGGGCCCGGCCCGGGCCGACGGCGCTCTCGATGGCCGCCGGCGGGACCCTGTCGGGCGTGATAGCCGCCCGCGCCGCGAAGTCGGGGCCGGGGTCGACGAGCACCACGTCCATCACCCGGCGGCCGTGGACAGCGGTGCCGAGCTGGCGGGCGACCACCGCGTCGCGCTCCCGTTCGACGCGGGCACACAGCGACAGCTCGAACGCGTACTCACGCACACCCCAGACGAGGGTCGGGACCGGCAAAAGCGTCGCGCCCGCGGGCCACGGGCCCTGGCGGCGTCGGGCCGAGCCACGTCACCTGGGTCATGCCTCGTCGTCGGCCCAGTCCCGCGACCGCTCGACGGCCGCCTGCCAGCGCTCGTAGCGGGCGTCCCAGGAGTCGCCGTCGGGGTCGAACTCGGCGTCGACCTGCCAGTTCGCCCGGAGTTCCGCCGTACTCTCCCAGTAGCCGACTGCCAGCCCCGCCGCGTAGGCGGCGCCGAGTGCGGTCGTCTCGTCGACCACCGGCCGGGCGAGTGGCGTGTCGAGCACGTCGGCCTGGAGCTGACAGAGAAAGTTGTTCTTGACCGCGCCGCCGTCGACCCGGAGCCCGTTCAGCGTCAGGCCGGCGTCGGCCTCCATCGCCGCGGTCACGTCCCGGGTCCGGAAGGCGACCGACTCGAGTGCCGCGCGGACGATGTGCTCGCGGCGGGTGCCACGGGTCAGCCCGACCATCGTTCCCCGGGCACGGCCGTCCCAGTGGGGGGCCCCGAGGCCGGCAAAGGCGGGCACGAAATAGACCCCCTCGGTGGAGTCCACGCTGCGGGCGAGTGCGGCGGTCTCGCCGGGGTCCTCGACCAGGCCGACGTCCTGGAGCCACTCGATGGCCGCGCCGGTGACGAAGACCGACCCCTCGAGGGCGTACTGTAACGGCTCGCCCGAGCGCTGGAAGGCAACGGTCGTCAGGAGGCCGTGGTCGCTCTCGACGGCCTCGGGCCCGGTGTTCAGCAGGACGAACGACCCCGTCCCGTAGGTGTTCTTTGCGTCACCGGGCTCGAAGCAGGTCTGACCGAAGAGGGCGGCCTGCTGGTCGCCCAGCGCCCCCGCGACGGGCACCGCGGCGCCAAAGCGCTCCGGGTCGGTGTGGCCGTAGTAGTCGTCGTCACTGGAGGGGCGGACCTCCGGCAGACAGGCCCGGGGGACCCCGAATTCGGCGAGCAGGTCGTCGTCCCACTCGCCGGCGTGGATGTCGAACAGCATCGTCCGGGAGGCGTTGGTGACGTCGGTGACGTGGGCGCCGGTCAGCTTCCAGACCAGCCAGGCGTCTATCGTCCCGAAGAGGACCTCCCCCGCCGCCGCCCGGTCGCGGACGTCCGCAGGGGGTGTCCGCTCCAGCTCGACCGGGTCGGCGTTCTCGAGCAGCCACTCGAGTTTCGTCGCCGAGAAGTACGGGTCCGGCTCCAGACCCGTCTTCGCGCGGATCGCCTCTGCTCGGCCCGCGGCCTCGAGCTCCTCGACGCGGTCGGTGGTCCGGCGGTCCTGCCAGACGATGGCGCGGTGGACCGGTTCGCCGGTCGTGGCGTCCCACAGAAGCGTCGTCTCGCGCTGGTTGGTGACCCCGACCGCGGCGAGTTGGTCGGGGGTGAGGTCCGCACTCGCCAGCGCGTCGCGGGCGGTTGCCCGTGTGTTTTCCCAGATCTCGACGGGGTCGTGTTCGACCCAGCCTGGTTCCGGGTAGTACTGTTCGTGGCGCTCGTAGGCGTTTGCGACCACCTGTCCCTCGCGGTCGAAGATCATGAAGCGGGTGCCGGTGGTCCCCTGGTCGACCGCCCCGACGTAGGTGCCGTCCCCGCCTGTGTCGGTGGCTATGCCGGTCATGCGCGCAGACACCGGGTGTGGTCTCGTGACACGGACGCTCTACCGGCCATCTGGTGGGCACTCGGCTAATCGTTGACGGTTGCGCGGCCGGGTGAGTCGGGAACAGCAGGTTTATAGCCGCCAGGGAGGTACGGGTAGCAAGATCGTTTTTCGATGTCAGCGAACAATCAACCGGAGGTCAATATCGGGCTCGTCGGCCACGTCGACCACGGGAAGACGACCCTGGTCCAGGCGCTGAGCGGCGAGTGGACCGACCAGCATTCCGAGGAGATGAAACGCGGTATCTCCATCCGGCTGGGCTACGCGGACGCCACACTGCGGGAGTGTCCCGGCCTCGACGAACCCGAACGGTACACCGTCGAGGAGGAGTGTCCGGACGGCTCGGAGAGTGAACCGCTCCGGACGGTCTCCTTCGTGGACGCCCCAGGTCACGAGACACTGATGGCAACGATGCTGTCGGGCGCCTCTATCATGGACGGCGCGGTGCTCGTGGTCTCGGCCAGCGAGCCTGTCCCGCAGGCACAGACCGAGGAACACCTGATGGCGCTCGACATCATCGGGATCGACAATATCGTCATCGCCCAGAACAAGATCGACCTGGTCGACCGCGAACAGGCCCAGGAGAGCTACGAGCAGATCCAGGACTTTGTCGCGGGGACGGTCGCCGAGGACGCCCCGATCGTCCCGGTCAGCGCCCAGCGAGGCGTGAACACCGACCTGTTGATCCAGGCTATCGAGGAGGAGATCCCCACACCCGACCGCGACCCGGAGGCGGACGCGGAGCTGCTGGTCGCCCGCAGCTTCGACATCAACCGCCCGGGGACGACCTGGGACGGGCTGGCCGGCGGCGTGCTGGGTGGCTCGCTCGTCCAGGGGGAGCTCGAGGCCGACGACGAGGTCGAGTTGCGCCCGGGCCAGGAGGTCGAGGAGGGCGGGCAGACGGAGTGGCAGCCCGTCCGGACGACCGCCCGGTCGCTGCAGGCCGGCGGTGACACCGTCGACGCCGCGACGCCCGGCGGACTCCTCGGTGTCGGCACGGGGCTCGACCCGTCGGTCGCAAAGGGTGACGCCTTGGCCGGCCAGGTCGCCGGCCCGCCGGGGACGCTCCCGCCGGTCCACCAGCAGTTCACGATGGACGTGGACTTGCTCGACCGGATCGTCGGCGAGGAGAGCGACGAGGTCGAGGAGATCTCGACGGGCGAGCCGCTGATGCTCACTGTCGGCACCGCTACCACGGTCGGCTCGGTGACCAGCGCCCGCGGGACCGAGTGTGAGGTCGCGCTCAAGCGGCCAGTCTGTGCCCGCTCGGGTGTCGGGATCGCCATCAACCGCCGGGTTGGCGCGCGCTGGCGACTCATCGGCTACGGGACCCTCCAGTGACAGCCGCCGTCCTCGACACCAACGCGCTGATGATGCCCGTCGAGTGTAACGTCCGGGTGTTCGAGGAGTTAGACCGGCTGTTGGACGCGCCGACGCCGGTCGTCCCGGCGGCGGTCCCCGCGGAACTGGAGGCGCTGGCCGACGGTGCGGGGGCGGAGGCAACGGCTGCGAGCGTCGGCCGGGACCTCGCCGAGCGGTGCTCTGTCCACGGGACAGACGCCGCGTACGCCGACGACGCGGTGCTCGAACTCGCCGGTCGGCTGGACGCATACGCGGTCACGAACGATGGGCCCCTGCGCGAGCGTCTGCGCGAGGCGGACGTTCCAGTAATTTGTTTACGGGGCCGGAACAAACTCGCAGTTATCTGAACATGTACAAACGGGTCAAACTACGCGATACGGTCGAGGTACCGCCGGAGGACCTGGCAGACGTGACGCCAGGCCTCGTGAAGCGACTGTTGCAGGACAAACTCGAGGGCCGGATGGACGAGGACGTCGGCTCCGTCGTCTCGGTCGTGGAGGTCAACGACATCGGCGAGGGGGCGGTCGTCCCGAACAAGCCCGGCGTCTACTACGAGGCCGAGTTCGACGCGTTGACCTTCGACCCCGACATGCAGGAGCTCGTCGACGGCGAGGTCGTCGAGACCGTCGACTTCGGCGCGTTCGTCGGGATCGGCCCCGTCGACGGGCTGTTGCACGTCTCCCAGATCTCCGACGAGTATCTGGCCTACGACGGGGAGAACAACCAGTTGGGTTCCCGGGAGTCCAACCGCACAGTCGGGACCGGCGACTCGGTCCGGGCCCGGATCGTCACAAAGAGCATCGACGAGCGCAACCCCCGTGACTCGAAGATCGGGCTCACCGCAAAGCAGGTCGGGCTGGGCAAGCACGGCTGGCTCGACGAGGACCACCAGAAACGCGAGCGGGCCGAGGCCGGCGCCGAGGCGGGTGAGGACTGATGGCCGACCGTGTCGTCTGTCGGGAGTGTCACCGGGTCCAGGAGAACGTCGAGGTCGAGGCCTGCCAGGCGTGTGGGTCGACCTCGATGACAGAGGACTGGGCGGGCTACGTCGTGATTGCCCACCCCGAGGACAGCCAAATCGCCGGGGAGATGGAGGCCACCGAGCCCGGGGCCTACGCGCTGAAGGTACGCTGACGTGCCGGTCGTCGAACTCCAGCCGGCCCTGCGCTCGGAGCTAAAGGAGCCGATGGGGCCGGTGTTCACCGACGCCAAGGCGTTGCTTGCCGAGGCCGGGGCGCCCGTCGTCGCGGTCGGTGACATGGTCACCTACCACCTGCTCGAGGCTGACCACACCCCGGCCGTTGCGCTGGTCGACGAGCGCACCGAGCGCGAGGCTGTCGACGACCGCGTCCGGGAGGCACTCGACGGCGCGACCTTTGACCGCGAGCGCCGCGTCGAGAACCCCCCGGCAGCCCTGACCGCTCCCCTCCTCGAGGCGCTGGCCGGGGCCGTCGACAGTGAGGGGACAACGCTGCTCGATGTCGAGGGCGAGGAGGACCTGGCGGCGCTACCGGCCATCCTGACCGCCCCCGACGGTGCGGGTGTCGTCTACGGCCAGCCCGGCGAGGGGATGGTGCTCGTGGCTGTCGACCGGGAGGCCCGCGAGGGCGCCCGGCGGATACTGGAGCGGATGGACGGTGACCCCGACAGGCTGTTCGGGATCCTGGGTGTGTAGTCGCCGGTGAATCCGGCTGGCACGGCTGAGCCTGGCCACACAGCGTGTCACCGCCGCAGTGCGAGCACGTACCGTGTGAGTGACTTGTGAACCGGGCGCTGAAAGGCCGCCTCGGTGGTCCAGCCCGCGCCGCTTGCGGTCCGGGCCCAGGGCCGGTCCCCGACCACGACACACCGCGGGGCGACCCGTCTGGCCTCCTGGAGCGCCTCGCTCATCAGGTCGCCGAGGTTGCCCGCAATCTTCGACTGGCGGCCGTAGGGGGCGTCGAAGACGACGGCGTCAACCGCGCCGTCCCCGACCGGGAGGTCGCGGACGTCGCCGCGGGCGACCCCCCAGTCGACGTCGGGAGCAGTGGTGTCGAGTGCGGCCGCGAGGTTCTCCTGGCTCCCCTGGACCATCTTCGGCTGGACGTCGACACCCAACACGTCCGCGCCGACGAGTCCGGCCTCGAGGAGGAGCCCCCCAGTCCCGCACATCGGGTCGAGCACCGTCGCGCTCGGGCGTGCGCCGGCGACGTTGACCAGTGCGCGGGCCAGATGCGGGTCCATACTCCCCGGCTGGAAGAAGGGGCGGTCGGTCGGGTCGGCGCCGAAGTCGCGGTCGGCCTCGACGGCCAGCCAGCCGGCGGCACAGACCCCCTCCCCGCCCGGTTCCTCGGAGAAGAGCACCCGGAGGGTGTGGTCCGGGGCTTCGAGGTCGACGGCGAAGCCGCGGTCGGCGAGCACCTGGCCGAGGTCGCGCTCGACGCGCTGTGTGTCGACGCCCGTGGTGCCACGGACATCCTCGGCGCGGACCGCGACCGACCCTGTCCGTCGGACGGTCGTCGCCTCGAGCAGGGCGCGGGCGCTGTCGACGTCGGCGTCGGTCCGGCCGAGCAGTTCGTCGGCCCGTCGGGTGAAGGCGAGTTGACGGAGCCGGTCGGTGACGCCGCGAGCGGTCGCCAGCCCCGGGGCGAGCCGGGTGACGTCGCTGGCCGCGCTGCGGGCCTCGAAGACCGCGAAGTCGTCGTCCTGCCCGCCCAGTTCCAGCAGATACACACCGTCGGATGACCGCCACAGCGACAAGAACGCACCGGTCGGCGGCCGTGTACGGGGTGAGCGTGGCGCTCCGGCCCGGACAGGTCGGCGTCACGACGGGTCACGTGCCCGAGGGGTTTGCCTGTGCCACGAACCTTTATAAGGTTTAAATACGACGTTTAAATCGAGACATGGTTGACCCCAAGGAAACCATCAACATCGAAAACGTCGTCGCGTCGACGGGGATCGGGCAGGAACTCGACCTCCAGAGCGTGGCGATGGACCTGGAAGGGGCGGACTACGACCCGGAGCAGTTCCCGGGGCTCGTCTACCGGACACAGGAGCCAAAGTCGGCGGCACTCATCTTCCGCTCCGGCAAGATCGTCTGTACGGGTGCAAAGAGCACCGACGACGTCCACCAGAGTCTACGGATCGTCTTCGGGAAGCTCCGCGACCTGAACATCCAGGTGGAGGACGACCCGGAGATCATCGTCCAGAACATCGTCACCTCCGCCGACCTGGGGCGGAATCTGAATCTCAACGCCATCGCCATCGGACTCGGGCTGGAGAACATCGAGTACGAGCCCGAGCAGTTCCCCGGGCTGGTCTACCGGCTCGACGAGCCCGACGTGGTGGCGCTGCTCTTTGGCTCGGGGAAGCTGGTGATCACCGGCGGGAAACAGCCGGAAGACGCCGAGGAGGCCGTCGACAAGATCGTCTCCCGGCTGGAGGACCTGGGGCTGCTGGAGTGAGCGGGCGTCGCTCCGACTGAGGGACGGGCGAATAACAGGCTACAAATCACCGGCGACCGAAGCCGGGCTATGGTGCTTCAGTTGGTCCCGGGCGGCGTCGTGCCGCTGCTCGTGACCTTTCTGGTCGCGTGGGTGTTCTACGCCGTCACGCTACACCTCGCGGCCACCTTCTACATCGGCGACGTGCCGAGCCAGCGGGCCGCCTACGCCGCGCTCGTCCCCGCCGCGACGAGCATCCTGCTCGGCCAGTACGGCCAGGCCGGCGTCGGCCCGCTGACCGCGTCGACGGCCGCCGGGGTCGCCATCCTGGCGACACTCGTCGCCGACGCAATCTCGATCAGCTTCGTCTACCGGCTGAAGTGGGGGTCGACCGCACCGCTCGTCCTCCTTCACTTTAGCTTTGGCGCCGTGCTCGGGGTGGCGCTGAACAACCTCTTTGGGTTCATCTGAGGCCGGCCGCGGGGCACTCGGCCGGTCACCCGCCGCCACGACGGCCCCTAAGTGTGGTTTGTGACCCGCTCACTCGCCCGCGCGACGTCGACGGCGGGGTGTCGGTCGGGGGGGTGCCTGCCCGGGAGGCCAAACACACCGGCCAGAGCGCAACGAGAGACGGCAGCCAGCGGCGCCACGCCGTAGTGGTCGTTCCGGTCGGTCAGTACTGTACCCGGTAGGCGAGGTCGGCGTCGGAGCCCTCTATATCGCCGGGAGCGCCGACCCGCTCGACGGTCTCGGCGGTGCGCAGCCGAATCTGTCGCTCCTGTTTGGTCCGGACCGGAAAGTCGTAGTGTTCGGCCTCGTAGCCCAGTGTCTCGCCGGCGTCGCGGCGGTCGGCGACAAACTCCCGGTGGGCGTCGAGCCGGCGGTCGACCACACGTCGGGAGAGACCCGGGAGGTCACCGGCGCGGGCCTCGAAGGCGTCGAGGAAGGCCTCGTCGAGTTCGTACCCCACCGAGTCCCGGCCGGCGACCATCGCCGCCAGCGTCGTCGTGCCGGTCCCCCAGAAGGGGTCGAGCACCCGGTCGCCGTACACCGAGAACATATTTATCAGGCGGTAGGGAACTGCAAAGGGAAAGGCGGCGGCGCGGTCCCGGCGGCCGTCGTCGGGCAGGTCCTGGAGGCGTCCGCGGATGTCCGTCCAGACGTCCGAGAACCAGCGGTTACGCTCCTCCCAGAAGTAGGCGGACTCGTAGCGGCGGTCGTCCCCGGCCGGAAAGGAGCGTCGGGCACCCTTCCGGAGGACGAGGATGTGTTCGTGTTCTAGCGTGACGTATGCGTTCGACGGGACCATCCCCGAGCCCATGAACTTCGCGGCGCTGTTTGCGGGCTTGCGCCAGAGGACCCCGGGGAGTGGGTCAAAGCCAAGCTCGACGAAGGTGTCGAGGATCCGGCTGTGGTTGGGGTAGACCCGGAAGCGTTCGAGCGTGCGGGTGGCGTCACCGACGTTGATACAGGCAATCCCGCCCGGGCGGAGGACGCGGGCCAGTTCCGCCCAGACCTCGTCAAGGACGGCGTGCATGGCCGCGAAGGCCGCCTCGCCGTCCCCGGCGGCCAGAGCGTCGGCGGCGTCGGCAGAGAGGTCGGCAAAGAGGTCGTCCCAGAGTTCGACCATCGGGTACGGCGGCGAGGTGACGGCGAGGGCGACACTCTCGTCCGGGAGGGTGAGGTCGCGGGCGTCGGCCGCGTGGACTCGGTGGGTCGTCTCCATCTACTCGACCAGGCGCTCGATCTCGGTGACGAGCACGTCGCTGGCGCCGGCGGCCTTGAGGTCGGCGATCGTCTCGAAGACCCGGGCCTCCTCGACGACGGCGTGGACGGCGACAGCGTCACTGCCCGCGATATCCATCACCGTCGGGCCGCCCATCCCCGGGAGCACCTCCTTCACCGCGTCGAGGTTGTCCCCGTCGACGTTCATCATCAGGTAGCGCCGGTCCTCCGCGGCCAGCACCGAGCCGAGCGCGGTGGTGACCTGCTCGAGCTTGGGGTCGTCGGCGGTCTCCGGCCGGGCAAAGAGCCGGACCGAGGACTCGAGTACCTCGTCGACGACGGCCAGGCGGTTCATCCGCAGCGTCGTCCCGGTGGAGGTGATGTCGACGATGGCCTCGGCGATGTCGACGTGTGGGGTGAGTTCGGTCGCGCCCGACACCTCGACGATGTCAACGTCGACCCCGCGGTCCGCGAAATAGGTGCGGGTGACGTTCGGGAACTCGGTGGCGACGGTCCCGCCCGCGAGGTCCGCCGGCGTCTCGACTGCGTCGTCCTCCGGCGTCGCGAGGACGAGCCGGCAGGCGCCAAACCCGAGATCCAGCAGGTCGAGCAGGTCGACGCCGGATTCGCGGACCTGGTCCAGCCCCGTCAGCCCGACGTCGGCGGCGCCGTCGGCGACGTACTCGGGGATGTCCGACGCGCGGGCGAACAGCACCGTCACCGCCGGGTCGACCGTGTCGGCGTAGAGCTTGCGGTCGGCCCCGTCGACCAGGTGTAACCCCGCACGCTCGAGCAGGTCGACCGCCGGGTCGTGCAGGCGGCCCTTGTTCGGGACGGCAATGCGCATACCCACCCTGGCAGGGCCCGCGAGTAGTGTCTTTCCCCTTGCCTGTCCCCGCCACTCCCGGGCTCACGCCCCGTCACCTGTGTCCGTCTCGCGCCGGCGGACGGTCCCGCCGCTGAGCCCGTCCCAGGCGACCCGGTACCCCAGCCGCGAGAGGGCCGCACTCGCGTCGTCGATGCCGAACTCGGCGAGGATATCCTCGGCCGCCGACAGGGTCATCCCCGCCTCGACCCGGTCGGCGAGCTCGTCGAGGACGGCGGGTCGGACGAACGTCCGCCCGACCCGCTCGTGCTCGGGGACGGGTGTGTCCTCGATGGCCCGCTCACTGACGCCGTTGGCAGCGGCGAGGTCGGCGATGGTCACCACGTCGGCAGCGGGGTGGAGCTCGTCGGGGAGGGCGGCGGCGGCTTCGGCGGCCAGGTCGGCCTCGTAGCCACGGAGGGCGTCGCGGACATCCTTCACCCGGACGGAGCCCGAGTAGGGGACCGCGCGGTGGTCACGGGTCTCGACCGCCTCGCCAACCCCCAGACTCTCGTCGACGGCCACGAGCATCTTCACGTCCTCGACCGCCTCGAGCCGGGTGAGCTTCTTCTCGACGTACTCGGGGGTCCAAAAGCCCATTATCTCGAAGTAGACACGGAAGTCGCCGTGGCGGTAGTCGAAGGCAAAGTCCGGGATGACGACGTGTTCGCCGGCCGCGACGGCGTCGGGTTCGCGGACGAGCTCCCAGTCCAGGTCGAGCGAGCCAAAGCGGGCGGCGAAGTCGGCCTCGACGCCGCTATCGTAACTCACCTCCGTCACGGGGTCGGCGTCGGGGACCGACACGTCGGCGTCGGTGAGGACGAGTTCCCGCTCTGTCCCGCGGTCGTCGACCGTCGCCCGGAGCTCCCACTCCCGTGTCCCGGCGAGGGCGCGGAGCAGGCGGGCAAACCGGGTGCCGTACCGGCGGGTCGACCGGAACAGGGCGTCCGGCCCGGTCACCACGACCTCCCGGTCGGTGGCTGCGACCCGTCGGCGCTCGTCCTCGGGGAGCCGGCGGACCTCATACAGCAGCCGGAGGCGCTTGACGGCCGAGACCACCCGTCGGGGGTCACTCGAGCGGACCCGTATCTCGGTCGCATCGAACAGCGCAGTCTGGGCCAGCGAGAGGTTGTACTGGTCGACCAGTGCCGCCGGCTCCCACGCCCGGTCGATGGTCGCGAGCACCTGCCGGTCATCCAGGTCGGCGTACAGCGATGTTGCCACCGCCTCCGGCGTCGCGTCGAGGCTGTCCGCGGCGGTCGCGAGCGCCTCCTCGCGCTCGGCCTCGGTGACGACACCTCTCTCGCCGGCCTCGAAGGCCGCCCGGCGAGCCCGCCGCGGGTCGAGTGTCGCGCGGGCCTCGAAGGTCGCCTCCCGCTCCAGCAGTTTCGCGAGGCCACGGACCAGCTTGAAGTCGCCGCTGTCGCGCTCCAGCTCTCGGAGCGCTTCCGTCAGCGCCCCGCGCTGCTCGCCGACGTGGCCCTGGTAACAGCCGAGGACACGGGCGGCGAGTGCTGTCTCGTCCTCGCCGGCAAACTGCGGGTGGTAGCCGCCGCCGGCCCGGGAGACACGCAGGAGATCCTTCGTCAGCACAGCTCCTCCTCGGCGGGCGAGTGACAAAAGTGCCGTGTGGCGCCCGCCGGCGCCGGGCGGTCAGTTCAGGCGGTCCGAGGGGGTCGAGTCGGGGGGGTCGGCCTCGACCCAGTTTGCCCGGTCGAGGACGACGTCCGAGACGGCCGCGGCGACGCGGCGGGCGCTCTCTTCGCGCTCGAACAGTGAGAGGTTGCCGAGCGAGGGGCTGAGCGAGCGGCCGACCTCGGCGGTGGGGAGTGAGTCGTCGCCGACGATTGCCTCTACCTCGTCGGTGAGACGCTCGGTGACCTCTTGATGGGCGGCCGGTGCGAGCTGGTGACCGGTGGGTAGCAGGTCGTAGGTGACCGCGTACCCCTCCTCGTAGGCCTCGACGGCGAAGAAGGGGACGCGCTCGCGCTGGGCGGCGGCGTACCCCTCCTCGACTGCCTCGCGGCCCTCGTACAGCGGGACCTCCGCTGGGTCGTACCCCTGTGTCACACCGATACTTAGGGGCGTCGGGCGTATGTAGTTGTTCCCGAGGTCGGTCTGGTGTGGTGTGTACCAGGCTACCGCCGACGGTCGGCCACCCGCTGTTCGGCCGTCTCGGCGGTGACGAGCTCGTACAGCAACGCCCGCTCGCCCTCGCCGGGCCTGAGCAGTCGGCCGAGCCGCTGGGTGAACTCCCGCTCACTGCCGGAGCCCGCAAGCAGGATACCGACGGTCGCGTCGGGGACGTCCACCCCCTCGTCGAGGACGTTCGCGGTGACGACCCGGGAGTAGGTGCCTGCCCGGAATCGCTCGAGTATCTCGCGGCGCTCGTCGGTCCCGGTCTCGTGGGTGATTGCGGGCATCAGGAAGCGCTCGGAGACCCGGTAGACCAGGTCCGTCGAGGCGGTGAAGACGAGCAGCCGGTCCTCGCGGTGCCGGTCGAGCAGGGTTTCGAGGCGGTCGAGCTTGCCCTGAGCGGTCAACACCACCTCGCGGGCCCGCTGTTTCGCCAGCAGCGCCTCTCGGGCCCGGGGGTCCGTGCCCGACCGCTTTACGAGTTCCTGGTAGTCACTCCCGCTCCGGAGCTCGATACTCGACGACGCGAGGTAGTCGGTGAACGTCCCCTGGTGCTCCTCGTAGCGCTCGCGCTCCTCCGGGGTGAGCTCGACTTCCAGACGCTTGATGTCGTAGGGTGCGAGGTGGTCGCCCGCCAGGTCATCGGGGGAGAGCCGGTGGACAACCGGGCCCAGGAGGGTCGCGACGGCCTCGTGGGCGCCGTCGGGGCGCTCGAAGGTGGCTGTGAGCCCCAGCCGGGCGGGCGCGGCCAGCAGACGGCCGATATCGCGGTAGCCCTCGCCCCCGAGGTGGTGGACCTCGTCGAAGACGACGAGCCCGAACCGGTCGCCCAGTTCGTCCGCACGGAGGTACGCGGAGTCGTAGGTGGCGACAGTGAGCTCGCCGACCCGCTGGGTGCCCCCGCCCAACTGACCGACGTCGGCGTCGAACTCCCGGGTGAGTTCCTCGCGCCACTGCTCCAGCAGGTCGACGGTGGGGACGACCACCAGCGCCGGTTTGCCGACAGCCGCGACCGCGGCGAGGCCGATGACGGTCTTGCCGCTGCCGGTCGGGAGTTCCACCACCCCGCGACGGTCGGCGTCGGTCCACGCCGCAAGCGCCGCCTGCTGGTAGGGCCGGAGTTCGTAGGCCGACGTGAGGTCGAGGGGGGAGAGGTCGAACACGTCGTCGTCGACGGTCACCCCACGGCCCCTGAGAGCGGCCCGGAGCGCCGCATACCGGTAGGCGGGTACCCGGCCGGACTCCGAACGAGGGTCGAAGTCCACGCCCGGCAGGTCTCCGAGGACCCCCTCGGGGCCGTCGACCCGGACCGTGCCCTCCGCGAAGCTGAGCGTGATATCGGCCACAGCGGGGGTGGGGGCGACAGGGGCAAAAGCCTGTCCGGCCGCTCCAGCGACCGTCACGCTAACGGTATCCCCGCTCGAAGGGCCGGTAATGAGCGATTCCTCCGAGGCCGAGGCAAACGGCGAGGGTGAGGGGGGCGACGACGGGGCCCCCGACGGGTCGGCCGAGCCACGAGCAGCGGCCGAGGGCGAACAGGAGGACGCAGAGCTCGACGCGCTCCGTCAGGAGGTCGAGGAGAAGTACGACTTCGAGGACTTCGGGCCCCGGGATATGGCGGAGATGAACCAGGAGGAGTGGGAGGCCGCCTTCGACCCCGGGACCTGGATCACCGGCGAGGCGTTGCTCGACCGGGTCGAGGACGACGTCAAAAACCGGGTGGCGAGCCGGGATATCTTCGCCCGGGTCGAACGGTTCGACGACCTGCTGACCGCCTACTCCGACAACGGCTACGCGGCGGTCTACCCCGACGGGAGTGTGGAGGGTCGAGGGACCGTCCTCCGGGACGTGAAGCCGGTCGTGGCGCTGTGCTCGATGGAGTCCTACGAGGTGCCCGACGCCCCCGAGGAGGGTGTGCTGCCGGCGCCCCAGGAGGTCCCCGAGTCCAGTGACGCCCTGGGGAACACCGTCCTCCAGGTTGTCGCGGGCGCCCAGGTGCTCGCCGGGGTGGTGCTGTTTGGCGCCGCGCTCGTCTACGGCTTTGGCCTCGTCTCACAGCCGGGGACGACCTCACAGTTCAGCAACCCGGCGCTCCTGTTTGTCGCCGCGCTCGGGTTTCTGGCGATCGGTCTCGTGCTGTTTGCCGTCGTCGCCAACGCCCGTCTCTCGGATAAGTACCGCGCCGAGGAGTTCCGCAACCGGCTGCGCGCGGTCGGGCTGGATGACGGCGAGCGCCCCGAGTTCCTCGACGAACTCTCCGGCGTCGAGGGGGAGTTGCCCGAGGAGTTGGTCCGGGACGAGGACACGGCGGAGGCGGTTGACGGGTCCGACCGGTCGGGCGAGCAGACAGCGAGCGAAGGGGCGACGACCGGCGAACCGTCGGACAACCAGCCGGCGGGCTGAGGGGCTGGGACGCGTCGGCGGCGGGCCGCTGGAGTGTGGACGGGCTGTGGCCCGGTTCGAACGACGCGTACGGCGGGGAAAACGCCGGCCGTAGGCGTCTTCGGTGGGTTTATACAATCACGGTTCTGACCCCCGCTGTGTATGCATAGACGGGACTTTCTCCGGACGACTGCCGGAGCCGCCGGCGGTGCTGCGGCCGTCGGAGCCGCGAGTGCCCCGGCCGCCGCCGCCGAGGAAGAGGGCGGCGGCGGGGGCGGCGGCGAGCCCGACTTCGGCGGCTGGCTCGGCGACGTCGGCAACTTCGACAGCGTCGAGGACATGCGTGGGAGCGACGAGGTCACCGTCGAAGTCGGTGTCGAGGCAAACGGCGGCTCCTACGGCTACGGCCCCGCCGCCGTCCACGTCGACAACGGCGCCACCGTCGCCTTCGAGTGGACCGGCAAC
>JAQCNN010000017.1 GCA_028275005.1 Salinirussus sp. | reverse complement strand
GTTGCCGGTCCACTCGAAGGCGACGGTGGCGCCGTTGTCGACGTGGACGGCGGCGGGGCCGTAGCCGTAGGAGCCGCCGTTTGCCTCGACACCGACTTCGACGGTGACCTCGTCGCTCCCACGCATGTCCTCGACGCTGTCGAAGTTGCTGACGTCGCCGAGCCAGCCGCCGAAGTCGGGCTCGCCGCCGCCCCCGCCGCCCTCTTCCTCGGCGGCGGCGGCCGGGGCGCCCGCGGCTCCGGCCGCGGCTGTCGCGGTAGCCCCACCGGCGGCCGCCCGCATGAAGCCACGGCGAGAGACGTTCGCGTCAGTGTCCGTCATACGCCCGGCTTTGTAGTGGCGGGTAGTGAATACTTCGCTTTCGTGTGTGGGCGCCCAGTCACAGCGCAAGCGAGAGGACCGCGCCGACAAACAGCCCGGCGATCAGCGCGCCGACGAGCATGAAAAAGGCGTTCTCGGGGTTGATGCTCTCCGGGGTGACCGGCCGTTCCGGGCGCAGCGTGCCGGCGACGTTCCCGTCTGCCTCGGCGTCTGTCTCACTGTGCTCGCCCGGCTGACCGTCCTCACTCGCCTCGCCTTCCTCGATGTCCTCGAGCGAGAACTGCCACTCCTCGCTGTCGTCGGGCGTAGACATACCTGCTGTTGATGGCCCAGCGACAAAAGCCTCCCCCATCCGCCGTGTGACCGCACCGACGGGACCGCGACCGGCCGCGCTACCGCACCCGTGTGCCGACCGGCGCGTCCGCGTGGGTCCGCAACAGGTCGGCCTCCTCGCCGGCCGCCAGCACCATCCCGTTCGACTCGTAGCCAAACAGCTCCGCCTTCTCCATGTTCGCCAGCAGGATACACCGCGTCCCCGACAGCTCTGTGGTGTCGTGTAGCCCCTTGACCCCGGCGACGACCTGTCGGCTCTCGACCCCGATGTCCACCTCCAGGCGCATCAGACTGTCCGAGTCCTCGACCGGCTCCGCGGCCGTGATCTCGCCGACCCGCATGTCGAGTTCTTTGAACGCCTCGAAGGAGACCCGGCCGTCGACCAGTGGCTCTAGGTCCACGTCGTCACCGGGGTCTCCTGTCTCGGTCCCGGTCCCGGTCTCGGTCTCGCCCTCACCCTCCTCGGGTTCACCGCCCTCACCGTCGTCACTCGCCGCGGCAACCCGCTCGCGGAGCAGCTCGTTCAACTCGGCGACACGCTCGTCGTCGACCTGCGTGAACAGCTCCTCCGGCTCGCCGAACTCGGCGGACGGGGCCGCCAGGGCGTCCTCGAGGGCGGCGTCGGCGACCGCGCCGTCCTCGCCGAGTTGTGCCCACAGCCGCGCCGCGGTCTCGGGCATAACCGGCTGCATCAGCACGGCACACGCCTTCGTCAACTGGACGCAGTCCCGGATGACCTGGGCGGCCCGGTCGGGGTCGTCGTCGACGAGATTCCAGGGCTCGTTGCGCTGGATGTACTCGTTGCCAAAGTCAGCGAGTCCGACGGCCGCCTCGCCGACCGCCCGGATGTCGTAGTCGGCCACCGCCGTCTCGAACGCCGCGAGTGCCTCCTCGACCCGCTCGCGAACCGTCGGACTCGGCTCCACGTCGGGCGTGCCGTCGTAGTTGCGGTGGGCAAAGAGGAGTGCGCGGTAACAGAAGTTGCCGAGGTTGCCGACGAGTTCGCCGTTGACCCGCTCGGCAAACCGGTCCCAGGAGAAGTCGACATCGGTTTCCAGGCCCGCCCCGGTCATGATGTAGTAGCGAAACAGGTCGGGGTGGAAGTCGGTCTCGAGGTACTCGTCGGCCCAGACGGCGCGGTTCCGGGAGGTCGAGAGGGCCTTGCCGTCGATGCCGACGAAGCCGGTCGCGAGCACCGCCCGGGGCTCGTTGTAGCCCGCCCCCCGGAGCATCGAGGGCCAGAAGACGGTGTGGTGCTGGATGATGTCGCGGCCGATGATGTGGACGACCTCGCCGGCCTCCTCGGCCCACCCCTCCTGCCACTCGGTGCCCTGGCGCTGCTCGCCGCCGACCGTCCAGACGTCACGCCAGTCGTACGTCTCGGCGCCGACGCGCTCGGTGTACTGCTTCGTCGCGGAGACGTACTCGATAGGGGCGTCGACCCAGACGTAGAGCACCAGGTCCTCCTCGCCCTCGCCCGGATAGTCGATCCCCCAGTCCATGTCGCGGGTGATACAGAGGTCCTGCAACTCCCCGTCGACCCACTCCCGGGGCTGGTTGCGGGCGTTGTCGGTGCCCTCTAGCCGGTCGAGAAAGCCCTGGAGGTACCCCTGAAACTCCGACAGCCGGAGGAACTTGTGTTCGCGCTCGCGGTACTCGGCGGGGTTGCCCGTCAGTGTCGACACCGGGTCGACGATCTCGCCGGGCTCGAGGTGGCGCTGACAGCCCTCGTCACACTCGTCACCGCGGGCTCGCTCCCCACAGTACGGACAGGTCCCCTCGACGTAGCGGTCCGGGAGCGGCTGGTCCTCCGCGGCGTCCCAGGCGACCTGGATCTCCTTTTCGAAGACACAGTCCTCCTCGAGCCACGACCGGACGAACTCCCGTGTCGTCTCCGTGTTCGTCTCGTCGTGGGTGTGACCGTAGCTGTCGAACTCGATGTTGAACTGCGGGAAGGTCTCCTCGTAGGTCTCGTGGTACTCGAGTGCGAACGTCTCGGGGTCGACCCCCTGCTCGGCGGCGTTGACGGCGACGGGCGTCCCGTGCATGTCCGAGCCACAGACAAAGGCGGTCTGCTGGCCCAGGCGCTCGAGCGCCCTGCTGTAGGCGTCGCCGACGACGTAGGTGCGGAGGTGGCCCACGTGCAGGTCACCGTTGGCGTAGGGCAGCCCACAGGTCACCACCGCCGGCTTGTCGGTCGGAAGCGGATCGTGACTCATGTTCCCGTGTCCGACCGGCAGCGGCAAAAACGGGCCGGTTTGCCGCCGTTTCACCCGCAGGGCC
>JAQCNN010000008.1 GCA_028275005.1 Salinirussus sp. | reverse complement strand
CTCACGCCGGGGATGCGCATCTCCCAGCTCACCTTCACGGAGCTCAAGAACCCCGCCGAGCGCCCCTACGGGGAGGAGCGGGGCTCGAAGTACCAGGGACAGTCCGGCCCGCAGGCCTCGAAGATCCAGGGGGACCGCGAGTTCGGAGGTGACCAATGAGGGCCGCGAGTATCGGGAGCGTGTCCGACGCTGTCGGCGAGAGCGAGCCAGAGTTCGGAGGTGACCAATGAGGGCCGCGAGTATCGGGAGCGTGCCGACCACGACACCCCGACGCCGGAGTGAGCCCCGATGAAATTCATCGAGGAGGTCGTCGTCGAGGAGTTTCTCCCCACCTTCCGGTCGCTTCTGGCCGAGCGGCTCCGCGAGGAGGGGCTGACCCAGAGTGAAGTGGCCGACCTGCTCGGGATCAGCCAGAGCGCCGTCTCGAAGTACGTCCACGGCGAGGTCGACCGCAACGAGCAGCTGGCGGCGGCGGGGCCCGTCACGAACCTCGTCGACCGCCTGGCCGAGGGGCTGACCACCGGCGACATGACCACCGTCGACGCGCTGGTCGAGGCCGAGGTCACCGTCCGGGACCTGGAGCGTGGCGGCGTTCTCGCGACCCTCCACGAGGAGGCCGTTCCCGGACTTGCTGCCTACGAGGGTAATGCGATCCACGACCCCGACGGCCGGATCCGGGCAACGGGGCAGGTCCGGGCGTCGGTTCGGCGGGGGTTGCGCGTGCTCCGGAACACCGCCGGCTTCGCGGCGACGGTGCCGGCGGTCGGCTCCAACCTCGTCGAGTGTCTGCCCGACGCCGGGACCATCGACGACGTGGCTGCCGTGCCCGGACGGATCATCGACGTGCGCGGGGAGGTAACCATCCCGGGCGACCCGGCGTTTGGCGTCAGCCAGTACGTCGCCGGTGTGTTGCTGGCGGCGCGGGCCGCGGGCAGTAACACCCGCGCAGCCGTAAACGTCAGCTACGACCCGGCGACCGTCGCGGCCCTCGAGGAGGAGGGAGCCACTGCCGCCGAGTTCGACCCCGAGGCCGCCGTCGACGAGGCCGTCGCGGCGGCGCTGTCGGACAGCCCCGACGCGACCGTCCTCTACCAGACCGGCGCGATGGGGGTCGAGCCGATCGTCTACGTCCTCGGACCCGACGCCCCGACCGTTGCCGAGCGGGTCCGGGCGGTCGTCTGAGCGATGCCCGCACACGACTCCGGGGCTGCCCAGCAGTTCTACGCCCGCTGGGCGCGGCTGTACGACCTGCTGGCGCGTGCCCCAGGTGTGCGGTCGTGGCGAGCCCACGCGGCCGACGCGCTGTCGCTCGAGGCCGGGGACACCGTCGTCGAGATGGGCTGTGGGACAGGGGCGAACTTCCCACACCTGCGCGGGCGGGTCGGCCCCGAGGGCCGGGTTGTCGGTGTCGACCTCACCCCCGGGATGCTCGGGGTCGCTCGCGACCGGGTCGTGCAGGCGGGCTGGGAGAATGTCGCCGTCCTCGCCGGGGACGCGACCCGGCCGCCGCTCCGTGCCCCCGCCGACGCCATCGTCGCCACCTTCCTCGTCGGGATGCTCGGGGACCCCGCGGCGGCGGTCGAGCGGTGGTGTGACGCCCTCCGGCCGGGCGGCAGAGTCGTCCTGCTCAACGCCAGCCGGAGCGAGCACCCGGCGGCCACGCCGCTGAATCTGCTCTTTCGGGGGTTCGTCCGGGCGGCCGCACCCGGTGGCCGGACAGCCCGCCGGTCCCCGGCCGCGGAACTCGAGAGGCGGGTCGACGCTGCCCGGGGCGCACTGGCCGCCCGGGCCGACAGCCACGAGCAACGGCGACTGGGGCTGGGCTACGTCAGGCTCGCCAGCGGCCGGCTCTAGGGCTCGACATCGGGCATCCCCTCGATAACCTCGGCAACGACCGCACCGTCGTGACGGCTCACGCTCCCGAGTAGCTCCCGGGCGCGTCCCCTGACGGCGTCGGCGCCCGCCGCGACGACATCGTTGACCAGGCCTACCTCCCGGGCCCGCCCAGGGTCGAGTGGCTCGCCCGTGAGCACCAGCTCGC
>JAQCNN010000003.1 GCA_028275005.1 Salinirussus sp. | reverse complement strand
AGCCCCTCGAAGTACTCCTCGACGGTACGGGGCTCGCGGGTGGTCATCACGTCGTGGTAGGCCTGGCCAAAGGGGCTCCCCTCGAGTCCGGGAACGGCCTCCCAGACAGTCTCGCCGAGAAGCGCCGAGCGCTCCATACCCAGCAGGTCTAGGGCGCAGTCGTCGACCGCCTCCAGTCGCCAGTCGGCGTCGATTCTGGCGACGGCGTCGGTCACCCTGCCGATGGCGGGGTCGGTCGTGTCACGGCGGCTGGCGCGGTCCTGACGGACCGCCCGGTCGACGTGTGCCGCCAGCGACGCGGCGTGGCCGTTGGCGTCCTTCCGGACGTACTCCGTGACGCCCGCGGAGATGGCCGCACTCGCGAGCGTCTCGTCGCCGTTTCCTGTGTAGAGGACCACCGGGAGGGCGCCGTGACGGCTCCGGACGGCCTCGAGCAGGTCGAGCCCGTCCCGGTCCGGAGGGTCGTGGTCGGTCACCACGCAGTCTATCCCGTCGGCGTCGAGTATCCCCAGCGCCGACTCGACGGTCTGTGCGGTCCTGACGGTGAACTCCCGACCCCGCTCGGTCAGGGCCGTGGCTGTCTCCGCCTCGAAGCCCGGTTCCGCGGCCACGTGGAGGGCGGTTACCGGTCGCTGGTCACCACCGGGAGTGTCCGCGAGCGGGTCTGCCATTACCCGGTAGTAGCAGGTCGCCACTGAAAAGCACGCTGGACGGGCGGGTCCGAGGGAGACCGTCCCACGGCCTCAGACGTCGAAGACCACGTACGCCCGCCACCCCTCGTCGGTCTCGGCCAGTTCCATCTCGGAGTAGGTGACCGCTTTTAGGTCGCGGGCGTCGAGACCGGCGAGGGGGAGGCCGCGGTAGGAGGCCTCGAGCCTCGGCGTTCCGTCCTCGGCGCTGACCGTCGCGTCGTTGTCGACGGGTAACACCGACCGGACGTCGCGCTCGTAGATGAGCTGGTCCAGATAGTCGAACAGCAGGGCCTCGCGGCTCTCGGCGCTCACCTCGATGGAGCGACGGTCACCGTCCCCGACGGGCTCCTCACACATCGCCGCCGCCATCCCGTCGGCGGCGGCGGCCATCACCCCTCCGAGCGCGTCGGCGGTCGCCTCGACAGCGACGTCGGCGGTGTGCGGGCGGAGTCGGAAGCTCACGGCCACCCCGGCAGTCGGCCGTCGGTAGGGCCCTGGTCGGGCCCAGCCAACAGGCAAAGCCCGGAGGGGGAGACAGAGCGCGTCAGCGGGGCTGTGGGCCCCGGCCCGTGCACGGGCGTCTGACGGACGGACGCAGGGGGCTCTGTCGTGGGGTGAGGGTCGGGGGGTTCCGGACGCATGTCCCGTGTCACGGCCACAGCGGGTGAAAGGGTTGTGCCTCTGGCGGTGGAATTAATACCGTTGCTCCCGTCGTGCTGGGGTAGTGAGCGTCAATGTCCGGCGGGAAGTGGTCGACCCGGGGAGTGACACCCGTGTCGACCAGGCCTGGGAGCTGAAAGAGCGGATCCGCGAGTCCGACGGCGTGCTCCGCCAGCGGGAGTCGTTTTTCACCAGTGCCTACCGGCGGTCGACGGTGTTCTGCTATCTCGACCGCGGCGCGGACGCTCTCGTCGGGTTCGCGGCCGTCCGCCGGGACGGCTACGTCCTCTTTCTCGCCGTCGAGGAGGCCTACCGCGGGGAGGGCTTTGGCAAGCGGCTGGTCGCAAACGCCTCCGAGGAGTACGACACCGTCACCTGTCACGCACGCACGACCAACCGCGATGCCCTGCGGTTCTACCGGCATCTCGGCTTCGAGGTGACCCGCCGGGTCGACTCATACTACGAGGACGGCGGGGACGCCTACTACCTGAAACTCGGCGAGAAACGCGGGATCCGCGAGCGACTCGCCGACCTACTGGCCCGGTGAGGGTGGTCCCGGAAGCGAAATCGGTTTACTGGCTCCGCCGGTAGCAAGCTGCCATGGACGAGCGGACCCGAGCGTACCTGCGCGGCCGCTTTGGCGACCACTACCGCCGGACGGCTGTCACGCCCCCGCCCGACGCCAACGAGCGCGAGTGGGGGTACGTCCCCTGGACCGAGGGGCCGGGTGACACCTACATCCGGCACAACTCGCTGTTAGACCTGGGTGACCTCGGGGAGTTTCTGGTCCGCGAGCGACCCCGTCACGCCTACTTCTCCGCGGGCCGGTACGCCGACCCGAGCGCCACCTCGATGAGCGGGAAGGGGTGGCGCTGTTCGGACCTCATCTTCGACCTCGACGCCGACCACCTCCCCAGCGCCGAGCCGGATGACACCTACGCCGAGATGCTCGGGAAATGCAAGGGCGCGCTGTTTCGGCTGCTCGACTTCCTGGAGGACGACTTCGGGTTCGAGGAGCTCACGGTCGTCTTCTCCGGCAGCCGCGGGTATCACGTCCACGTCCGCGACGAGGAGGTGAAACAGCTCGGCAGTGACGCCCGCCGCGAGGTCGTCGACTACGTCCGCGGGATCGGGCTGGACCCCGAGGGGCTGGTGCGCACGGAGATGCGCGGCGGCGTCACCGCCCGCACCCTACAGACCGAGGGTGGCTGGGGCCGACGGGTCCACCGTCGACTGCTCGGGTTCGTCGAGACGCTCACCTCGATGGACGAGGCGGCGGCGCTGGCACGGTTACAGGAGCTCGAGGGGGTCGGTGAGGGGCGTGCCTCGACAGTCTACGGCGCGGTCCAGGCCAACCCCGAGGCGATCCGGGAGGGGAACCTGGAGGCCGGTGGCCCGGGGATCCGGACGCTGGTGGAGTCACTGGTCGGCGAGACCGTCACCGAGGAGAACGCACCCATCGACGAGCCGGTGTCGACGGACACCAACCGGCTGATCCGGCTGCCGGGCAGCCTCCACGGCGGGAGCGGGCTCGCGGTCAGACGGCTCGACAGAGACGGACTCGAGGGGTTTGACCCGCTGGTCGACGCCGTGCCCGAGACGTTTCGCAGCTACGACATCACCGTCGAGGTGACAGACGGCGGACCGGTCGAACTCGACGGCGATAGCTTTACACTACCGGAGCAAGTCCGTACCGTTCCGGAGTCACTCGGCGTGTTCCTGATGTGTCGGGGCCGCGCCGAGAAGGCACGAGAGTAGTATGATGGACCTGGACGAGCTCCAATCGGTACGCGACCGCGAGCGCCAGACCGACAAGCTCCAGCAGCTGCGCGAGTCGTTCTACGCGGACGCCGGGGAGTTTATCCAGCAACTGCGCCGCGAGCGCGAGCGCGTCGCCGAGCGGACCGACGACCCCTTCGACTCGCCGGAGGTCAACCGGCTCACCGACGAGATCAACACCGCGGAGGGGACCGTCGAGGCGGTCTTCGAGCGCCGGATCGGCAAGATCGTCAAGGCTGCCTCGCTCGCGGCGGCCGACCAGCCGATGGATGCCGCGGGGATGACCGCCGAGGAGACGGTGCTGTTCGAGGACCTGGTCGACGACATCGTCGGCACCCGCCACCGCGTGTTCGACACCTTAGACGGTGAGAGCGCGGCGGACACCGCGGGCGACCACGCCGACCACTCCCCGGTCAGGAGTGCGGGCCCGGCGGCTGAGACTGACGCCACCACACCCCACGCGAACGGCGGGGAGGCGAGGGCCGACAGCGAGGCCGAAACGGGTCACGAGGGGGCAGTGGCAGCAGAACCCGGGGCCGACGGGGTTGCCGCCGCCGACCTCATGGGTGGTGGGTCCGCGGCCGGGGCCGAGGGTGAGCCTGGGACCGGGACCGAGAGGGAGCCCGAAACGGGTCCAGGGGCCGAGTCGGTCCGGGCCGCTGCCGGGCCGGCGGAGTCGGACACCGCAGACGACCCCGGCAGCGACACACCGGTCCGGAAGGACGGCGGGACCGTCGCCCGCGAGACCGTCCGGATCACCGACGACATCGGGGAGATACTCGGCGTCGACGAGCGCGAGTACGACCTCGTGACCGACGACGTGGTCCAGTTACCGGCGGAGAACGCCCGCCCGCTCGTCGAGCGTGGCGCGGCCGAGCAACTGGAGTGACGGGCGCGTTACTGCTCGGGTCGTGACGCGAGTGTCAGCCGGACACGCTCGGTGGCCCCGTTCCGGATGACCGTCACCGTGACCGTGTCCCCGGGTGAGGTGTCGAGCGCGAGGAAGGTTCCGAGGTCCTGTCTGGTCTGGATGACCGTCCCGTCCATGTTGACGATGACGTCGCCGCCGGTGGGTATCTCCTGGCCGTCGATGGCGGTCGACCCGGTCGACCCGCGGAGGACGTCGTCGGCGGGCGTGCCCGAGCGTGTCCCGTCGACGTAGACACCCCAGGTGACCGGGAGGTTGTTCGCCCTGGCGAGGTCGGGGCCGACGTCGACCGGGGCGATCCCGACGTAGGAGTGGTCGTACTCGCCGCGCTGGATGAGCGCGGGGATGACCCGTTCGGTGAGACCGGCGGAGATGGCGAACCCGACGTTGTCGCCGCCCCGAACGCCCGAGTTGATCACCCCCGCGACCTCGTTGTCGAGGGTGACCAGCGGGCCGCCACTGTTGCCGGGGTTTGCGGCGGCGTCAGTCTGGACCGCGTCCGGGATGCTGAAGCCGTTTGGCGCGTCGAGGCTGCGGTCGTTGCCGCTGACGATCCCGGCGGTGACCGACCCGGAGAGTCCGAAGGGGTTGCCAACCGCCAGCACCTCCGTCCCGACAGGGGCCTCGGTGTCGACCAGTGACAGCGGCGTGGCGTCGTCGGGCGGGTTCGCGACCCGGACCACGCCGAGGTCGCTGTAGACATCGCTGCCGACGATATCCGCCTCCCGCCAGCCGTCGTTGCGAAACCGGACCGTCGCCGACCGGGCCTCGCCGACGATGTGTTCGTTCGTCACGAGGTGGTGGTCGTCGTACATCCACGCGGTGCCCGACCCGGGGCCCGAGGTCGTCTCGACGCGGATCGCGGTCACCGAGTCGATAACCTCCCGGTAGACCCTCGTGTACGGCGAATCGGCGGGTGGGCCCTCTGTCTCGCGGGGCGTCTCGATGTCGAGTTCCGGCGGCGTCCCGTTCGGTAACTCCGAGTCACTCGCGCGGGGCTCTGGCGTTCCTCGCTCGCCGGCTCTATCGGTTTCCTCGCGTTCGGGTGCCCCCAACGAGCACCCTGCGAGTCCTCCGGCGAGCCCGGTCCCGAGGGCGGCGATGAGGCGGCGGCGGGAGGCCTCCTCGTCCATGTCCAACGTAGGGGTTTGCGCCGGTTAAATGACAGGTGCCTGTGGGCGGTCACCGGGGAGCCGCCCTCTTCACCCGCTCGCCAGCGTCGAGAGGAGATACTTGCGCACGACCAGCAACACGAGCAGCGGCGGGCCAGGACGAGGACCCCGGCGGCCATCACGAGATTCCACTCGATCAGCCCCTCTGAGCCGCCATCCGGTCGCCCCACGCTCCGGCTCCAGCCATCAGGCAACTGGTAACTCGTCTCTACCCGTCTCTGTATGAGTATAGAGCTACCTAGATGACACCTGTCACTCGGTATTGCTCACTACTGCTATCGAGCCTACGGCGGTGAGCGGGGCCGAACGCGTCGCTCTGTCGGTTTCGAGGGGAACGCTCTTGTTCGTCCGGTAGTGTTGGCGCACATGGAGATTGTCGCACACCGCGGGTACGGCGGGGCGTTTCCGGAGAACACGCGCCAGGCGTTCGAACAGGCCGCGGAGACCGCGGACTGGGTCGAACTCGACGTCCGGCGCTGCCGGTCGGACGAACTCGTCGTCTTTCACGACGAGACGCTGGACCGGCT
>JAQCNN010000288.1 GCA_028275005.1 Salinirussus sp. | reverse complement strand
GACCCCTTCCTGCCGCGGGTCCGGGACTACCTCGCCTGGAAGTTCTCGGTGAACGAGACGGCTGTCGAGCGGACGTCGACCGGGGTCCGGGTGCGCTTTGCCGGCGATGCCTACGGGACGAGCACGCCCGTCACTGGCAGTGCGGTGGTCACCGAGGAGGGGGTGGTCCGGTCGCTGCGCAGGTCACACAGGTTAGAGGGTGGCCTCCGTGTCGTCGTCACGCTCAACACGACACAGGTCGGCGAGACGAGCGTCGAACAACCGGCGTGGGTACCCTAGTCGTCGGCGCTTGCGGGCTCGGTGCTCGGGCGCTCGACCTCACGGTCGCGCCGTTCGCCCTCGATATCGTAGGGGTACTCGCCGGTGACACAGCCCAAGCAGAGACCCTCGCGGTCCGCGTCGAGGGACTCCGTGATCGCCTCGACGGGGAGGTAGGAGAGCGAGTCGGCGCCGATCTGGTCGCAGATCTCCTCGACGGACTGGTCGGCCGCGATGAGTTCCTCGCGGGTCGCCATGTCGATCCCCAGATAGCAGGGGGCAACGATCGGCGGGGAGCCGATCCGGAGGTGGACCTCCTCGGCGCCGGCCTCCCGGAGCAACTCGATGAGCTGTGTGGAGGTGGTCCCGCGGACGATCGAGTCGTCGATGAGCGTGACAGTGCGGCCCTCGACGGTATCGCGGATGGGGTTGAGCTTCAGCCGAACTGCCTGTTCGCGCTCGTCCTGGCTGGGCATGATGAACGTCCGGCCGACGTAGCGGTTTTTCATCAGCCCCTCGGCGAACTCGGTGTTCGCGCCGTCCTCGCCGGCGGCCTCCGCGTACCCCGAGGCAAAGGAGCGCCCGGAGTCCGGCACCGGCATCACCACGTCGGTCTCGATACCCGACTCCGCCCAAAGCTGCCGGCCGAGTTCGCGGCGCACCTCGTAGACGAGGTCACCGTCCATCTGTGAGTCCGGCCGGGCAAAGTAGACGTGTTCGAAAAAGCAGTGTGCGGAGTGGTCGCGGTCGAACAGTTGGTAGCTGTCGAAGCCGGAGCCGTCGGGACGGAGCACAACCAGTTCGCCGGGCTCGACATCCCGGACGAGGTCACCGCCAAGGGTGTCGATCGCCGCCGACTCCGACGCGAGGACGTAGCCGTCCTCGAGTTCGCCCAGACAGAGCGGGCGGTTGCCCTGTGGGTCCCTGACCCCGAGGACCGTCTCGTCGTGCATGACCGTCAGCGAGTAGGAGCCGTGCATCCGGTCCATCGTCGACTTGACCGCCCGTACCAGGTCCTCCTCGAGCAGGTTACGGGCGAGTTGGTGGGCGATCACCTCGGTGTCGCCGTCGGAGGTAAAGGCGTGTCCAAGCGTGGCGAGTTCCTCGCGCAGCGAGTCCGTGTTGACGAGGTTGCCGTTGTGTGCCAAGCCCAGCGAGCCGGATTTGAACGACACCGAGAACGGCTGGGCACAGCAGGCGCCCAGCCCGCCCTGGGTCGGGTAGCGGACGTGGCCGATCCCGTTTGTCCCCTTGAGGCCGTCGATGTCCTCGGGTTCGAAGACATCACCGACGAGGCCGGTCTCGACGTGGTCGTGTTGCTGGAAGCCGTCGTGGGTGACGATTCCGGCGGCCTCCTGGCCGCGGTGTTGGAGGGCGTACAGCGAGTAGTAGATGGGGCGGGCGGCGTCACGGTCTGTCGTGGAGATGCCGACGACGCCGCACTTCTCGTGCATTACTCTTTACTTTGCCAACCGTATTCGCGTCGCCTCGCCGATTTGCCAAAGCCACACGACGAGCAGACCCCCTTTCTGCTGTGGTAGGATTTCTCGCCACACCGTCGACACTTGACGTGTGTGGTGGTGTTTTTCTTTCCCTGACTCGGTGTACCTGCGCCAGTCATGGGTTGATCGAAACGACGTTATCGCCGCGTATAATCGTTGTGTTGTCACCGTCCTCGACCACGAGGTTCATGTGCTGGTCGTACCCCGAGAGGACGCCCTCGTACACCTCGCCGTCTTTCAGGTGAACGGTCACTGGCCCTCCGACCGACGCCTCTAGCACGTCCAGTGGCCGACTGCCGTTCTCTGTCATGCGTCTACAGCGCGCCGGTTCACACTTGAACGTACCGGCTTGGGCCGTCCAGACCCGCGTCCCGGCGTCGGTCCGGCTCAGAGGTCGACCGCGAAGTCACCGGCTGCCTGTGTGGCAAACGTCGCGAGTAGGTCGGCGGTCCGGTCGAGGTCCGCGAGGTCGAGCACCTCCACCGGCGTGTGCATGTAGCGGTTGGGCACCCCGAGATTCAGCGAGGGGATCCCCCCACGAGCGGTGTAGAAGGCGTCGGCGTCGGTGCCGGTGCGCGAGCCCGCGGCCGACAGCTGAACGTCGATATCCGCGGCCTCGGCGGCGTCCCTGACGGCCGTAACCACCGCGGGGTGGTTGGCTGCCCCGCGGCCGACGACGGGCCCCTCCCCGAGTTCGACCCCGCTGCCCTTGTCCCTCGGCGCCCCCGGGCTGTCGGTGGCGTGGGTGACGTCCGTCGCAACAACGGCGTCCGGCGCGAGGTCGAACCCGACCATCTTCGCGCCCTGCAGGCCAAGCTCCTCCTGGACCGTGGAGACGGCGTAGACCGTCGCCTCCGGGTCCTGGCGCGCGGCGCGGCGCAGCCCCTCGGCAGCCGCCCACGTTCCGACCCGGTTGTCCAGCCCGCGGGCCGCGACCCGGCCGTTCTCCAGTTCGGCGACAGTCTGACGGAAGGTAACCGGGTCCCCGCGCTCGACGAGCGCCGCCGCCTCCTCGGCGTCCGTGGCCCCGATATCGACGTGTTGCTCGCCGATGTCGTCGACGGAGCTGTCCTCGCGGTCCCGGAGGTGGATCGCCGTCTGCCCGACAACCCCCGCGACGGGGCCGCCCTCGGCGTGGACCTCGACGTGCTGGCCCTTCGTGACGGTGCGGTCGGAGCCACCGACCGCCGTGAGCTTGAGCATCCCGTCCTCGGTGATATCCCTGACCAGAAAGCCGATCTCGTCGCCGTGGCCCGTCAGCGCAACAGCCGGGTCACCGCCCTCGAGCACCGCAACGGCGTTGCCGTAGTCGTCGGTCCGGACCTCGTCGGCGAAGTCCTCGACGTAGTCGACCCAGACACGCTGGCCGGCCGTCTCGAAGCCGGAGGGGGTCGCCGTTGCGAGCAGCTCCTCTAAGAACGCCCGTCGTCGCTCATCCATACCGCCTCTTGTGCGGCCCGGGACTTCAACGGCCCGGACCGGCCGGGCCCCGGCCGACGTGTCAGCACAACTAAGACCCGCCCCCTCGAAGCGCGCCCATGGTCAAGTTCACGCTGTTCGAGGTCCACCTCGAAGACGCCTCACTCACCGCAAACGCCCCTTACAGCGGGGCAAACGACGAGGAAGCTGACGGTGCGGAAACCGAGGACACGGCGACAGAGGACGACGACGCCGGCGGCGCCGGCAAGGCACTCGTCGGGCTGCTGGTCGTCGTCGCCATCCTCGCCCTCGTATACTTGGGTAGCCGCCGGTTAGGGGGTGGCGAGGACGTCTCGGACGTGGAGGTCGAGGCGGAGCTCGAGACGTAGGAAAGACATATGCCCGTTCGCGGGCTGATATACGTATGAGTCTCTACCGGAGTGTGCAGGCCGTCACCGGGGCCTCGGGTGACGGCCCTATCGACTGGGTCGCCGTCGCCGACGCCGCGAAGGCTGCCACGTCCCCCGGTGACGTGGAACTCCCGGCCGACGAGCGCGAGGCGTACACCACGGACGTCCGGGAGGCCCGTGACCGTGTGCGTGAGGTCACCGCCCTGAACTTCGAGCTCCCCGAGCGGGTGGAGGTCCAGCACCGCCACCACTGGGTTGACGCCAACATCGCCACCTTCGAGCGACTGATGGGCCCCGTCGAGAGCCAGGCCGAGTACATCCCCGGGCTGGCTCGCGTGGTCAACACCGGCTCGATGGCCTTCGTACTCTCCTTTCTCTCGCGGAACGTCCTCGGCCAGTACGACCCCCTACTGCTCGCCGACGGGGACGACCACGCGCTGTACTTCGTCAGACCGAACATCCAGCGGGTCGCCGACGAACTCCCCGCCCCCTACGACCGCTTCCGGCGCTGGATCGTCTTCCACGAGGTGGCCCACGCAGCCGAGTTCGGCGCCGCCCCGTGGCTCTCCGACCACCTCGAAGGGGAGATGACGGCGGCCGTCGAGAAGCTCGCCGAGGGGACACTGGACCGCGACTCGCTGGGGCGACTCGACACCACGATGACCGCCGTCGAAGGGTACGCCGAACTCGTGATGGACCGCGCCTTCGACGAGGAGTACGCCGACCTCCGGGACGCACTCGACGCCCGCCGACAGGGCCGAGGCCCACTCCAGCGGCTCGTCCGCCGGCTGCTCGGCCTCGGGATGAAACGCCGCCAGTACGAGCGCGGCAAGGACTTCTTCGAGGCGGTCGTCGATGCACGCGACATCGAGACTGCAGGGCGGGTGTGGGACGCCCCGGAGACCCTGCCGACCGACGAGGAACTCGACGACCCAGAGCACTGGCTCACCCGCGTCGCCTGATGCCACGCCGGCTCACCGGGGGTGTCTGGCTGCTCGATTTGGGTCTCGTCGAGCCCGTCGACGCCTACGCCTACCTGGTCGACGACACCGGTGCTGCCGGCGACGGGACCGTGACGCTCGTCGACACCGGGCTCTTTCTGAACCGTCCGACACTGGACGACGAGCTCGCCGCCGCCGGTGAGGGCTACACGCTCGCGGACATCGACCGGGTCCTCGTCACCCACTACGACCTCGACCACGTCGGGGGCCTACGCGCGTTCACCGGGGATCGGGTTCCCGTCTACGTCGGGACGGCGGACGCCGCCCTGCTGGCCGGTGAGGACGACCCGCCACTGTTGCATCACAAGGGGCTGTTTCACCGGGTGGCCCGCCGGGTGTGGCCGTTTCCCGACGTCAGGGTAGTGCCCATCGCGGACGGCGAGGCCGTCGGGGGCTTCCGGGCCTACCACACGCCCGGCCACAACCCCGGCCACACCGTCTACGTGCACGAGAGGCTCGGGGTGGCGTTTCTCGGCGACCTCGTCTGGGGCGCGGAGGGTGGGCTCACGACCCCAATCTGGCTCGACTCCTACGACATGGAGCGGCTGGCCGCGAGCGTCCGGGACCTGGCCGGCCGGGTCGGGGAGTTCGAGGTGGCGGCGATGGGACACGGCGACCCCGTGACCGCCGGCGGTGCCGCCGCACTCACGGCGCTTGCGGAGCAGGTCTGAGCGGTCCCGGCCACACGGCCGGTGATAAAGAGTTTTGTCCGGTTCAGCCGTACCCCCAGCTATGTCGGAGCACACCGTCGAGTTCGTCGGGACGGGCGAGGAGATCGCCGTCTCGGAGAAGGAGACCATCCTCAGCCGCTGTATCGAGGAGGGGATCGCTCAGGAGTACTCCTGTCGGGTGGGGATGTGTCTGGCGTGCTCGGCGGAGATACTCGAGGGAGAGGTCACCCAGCCCGCCGCTCGCGGCCTCACCGAAGAGGAACGGGAGGGGTACGCCCTGACCTGCATGGCCCGCCCGCAGTCGGACCTGACGCTCGACCGTGGAACGTATCCGCCGAGTATCGAGAGCGGGGCCGGCGAGGGCGACACTGCGACCACAGCAGACGACTGAGAGTGATTACTGCGGTTATTTTCACGGAGGGTATCAAAAGGTGCCAGCTTAGCGACTCTCAGCACTGATGTGGCTGTCACCAGCGGTAAAGACTCGCAGTAATCACTATGAGTCCGGCGCCGTGGGGGGTAACCGACTCCGCTCGAACTGGCTTCGTCGTGAGTGAATACGGTGAGCGTGGGGTTTTCAGGCGGTTTCGACGGTTACAGTCATAATTGAGCGCCCCACAGAGCTGCGATCACAAAGATCCGGTCTACAGAGGTCGACAGCGCGTTCGCCGAGGACCAGGAAGTCTACCAGCCCGCGCCGTTCCTCGGCCACAGCTGGACGACAACCCCGGAGAGAGCCTCCGACCACCGGTACGTCGACGTTTGCGCCGTATCGTCGCGCTACTCGGTCGGTCGCGAGCGACTCGAGTCAGTCGTCCGCGGATGCCTCGGACCCGGGTGCGTCGACGGCCACGTTCGACTCGTGACTGCGTGCGTGCTCGCGGAGTTCGGCGGGGATGCCGGGGGCGTCGGCCCGCGTGAGTTCGTCGGCCGCCGCGAGCTCCTCGAGGGACATCGGGAACGTCCGGAGGTCGTAGTGAATGGCGATACCGGCCTTTGCGCCCATCCCCATCGCGACGGGGACCTGGTTGTGACCCGGGACGACATCGCCGACGGCCATGACCCCGTCGACGCTGGTACGGCCGTGGTCGTCGACGGCCACCGTGCCGTCGTCGTTCAGCTCACAGCCGAGCTGTTCGGCGAGGTCCGTGTTGTACTCCGAGCCGTACATCGCGAAGCCGCCGCGGTACTCCCGGCGACGGCCGTCGGCGAACTCCAGGGCTTCGAGCCAGCCGTCGTCGTCGTTCTCGACGCCGGTGACCTCCTCCTCGACGACCCCGACGGGGTGTGCCCGGACCTGCGTGTCGGTCTCCTCACCCCACTCCGGTTCGTCGCCGTTGAGCAGGACGTCGACCTCGTCGGTGAAGTTGAGCATGATCATCGCGACGTGGGCCGCACTGGAGTCGTTGCCCATCACGTAGACCGGTGCGTCGACGAACATGTAGGCGTCACAGTGTAGACAGTAGTGGAGCCCACGGGCGGTCCGGGGGGCCGGCGGGTCCGGGTGTCCGTCGGTGAAGCCCGTGGCGAGTACCACCGACTCGGCGACGATGGAGGTGTTGTTGCCTTCCAGGGAGACGCGGCCGTCGTCGGTGTGTTCCGCCTCGGTGACCAGGTCCCGGTAGTGGTCGGCGCCGTACGCTTTGACCTGCTGGAGCCCGGTCTGGAGGTACTCGTTGCCGCTCGTGTCCTCGGTCACCCCGATGACGTTGTGGGTGTCCTGCATCATCGCGGCGCGGCCGCCGCCCCGGTCGACCAGCGCCGTGGTATGGCCGAGACGGGTGGTGTAGAGCGCTGCGGTGAGGCCGGCGGGGCCACCCCCGACGACCGCGACGTCGTACTCTGCTGGCTCACTCATGTGCTTACGTAGGGGCTGACCGTATTTCAACGTCGGGTAACCCGACAGTAGCCACCCCCCGTCTGCCGGGGCCGAGGGACAAGAGTAGCTCATAAATGTATGGCCTCCTTACATAGGGTAGGACCGGCGTCAGCGGACGGCCGCCGCCCCAATCAAAACCATGAGCAGTCGCGTATACAGACTCCACTCGACACTCGAACTGCCACTCGAAGACGTCTACGACTACTTCGAGAACGACCCCGACCTGCCGTCCGATATCGCCGATATCGATATCACGCGCCGGAACAACACGCTCATCATCAGCGCCGTTCCGGCGGACGATAGCATCAGCAAGTACACACCGACCGCCCAGTTGAAGGCCAGTGTCACCGAAAACCGTGTCTACGAGGAGGACCCCGACGAGCGACAGGGGGGCCCGCCGTCGGGTGGTGGCGGCCCACAGTGGGGTGCCTTCGAGGAGGAGGAGGAGGAGATCGAGTCCGAGCTCGTCGAGTACGCCTGCTTCAAAGGCGACCGCGAGACCGTCCTCCAGAACAGCGCCCTCCAGTACGAGATGTTCAGGGTGCTCTGTGAGGTGGCGGTCCGCTCGGAGAAGGGGAACCTGACCGCTATCGCCGGCAACAACACCGACCTCGAGGCCGTCCGCATCGTCGACGGTGAGCGCCGGCCGGCGTCGGTCACCGTGACCGAGGACCCCAGCGAGGACGGCGACAACGGCGGTGTCGACTGGCGCGACAACGAGTTCATCAGTTAGCGAAGCCACACCGGTCTGTGTATCCTCCGGTGGCCTGTGAGGGGGGCCGCCGGTACAACGCACTGCCGTCCGCTTTTTACCTGTCGGGGTCACGGGATCTGTCGAGTTGAGCGTCAAAGCGTGCCGTGGCACCGGCAGGACCGGGCAGACACCGACCGGTCGTGACACGGGTGCCCCGTCTCGCGAGTGGTCATACTGCCGGCTGTAAGTCTGTAAAGAATTTCGCGACCCCGGGGTCGCGGATAGCTTCAAACAGTTACAGCCAGCAGTGTCAGCCGTCGTCGCGTCGCGCGATGACGATACCGGCGACGAACAGGACCGCCCCCACCCCGAGGAGACCGACAGTGAGGAGTCTACCGGACAGAAAGACCCCCGCCCCAACCAGTACGGCAGCCAAAGCGTGCAGTATCGCCGTCGGATTCATACCGGATCTGCGGGGTAGACAGACAAAAGTGGGCCGAAAGTCAACAGCAGACGGGACGGCGCCTCTCACGCCGGGGCCAGCTGCCGCCGCCTGCGACCAGTCCAAAAAGCACTTATCCCCACTAATTACATGTCATTACACGATGGCAACGCAGACATTTCCCGACTACGTCGACGTCGATTACACCGACGGCGAGGGTGAGGACCCGGAGGACTACCCGGCAGTCGAGGACAAGATCGAGAAGGCAGTCGAGGTCACCCGTGTCGGCCTCGAGGAGTACGAGAATCCGGTCGTGATGTGGACCGGCGGGAAGGACTCCACACTCACGCTGTACTTTGTGAAGGAGGTGGCCAGGCAGTTCGACCTAGAGGTGCCTCCGGTTGTCTTTATCGACCACTACCAGCACTTCGACGAGCTGTTCGACTTTGTCGAGCACTGGGCCGACGAGTGGGACCTCGAAGTCATCTGGGCGCGCAACGAGGACGTCGGCGAGTACGTCGAGGAGGAGGGCCTCGACCCGGGCGACGATATCCCGGTGGACGCCCTCTCGGAGCACAACCAACACCACATCCGGGATATCCTGGAGTACGAGGAGGACAGCTTCCCGTTCCTGCTGGATACCTACGTGGGTAACCACCTGCTGAAGACGGTGGCGCTCAACGAGACGATCGAGGAGCGCAACATCGACGGGATCCTCTCGGGTGTGCGGTGGGACGAACAGGAGGCTCGGGCCGACGAGACCTTCTTCTCGCCCCGGCACGACCCCGACATCTACCCACCCCACGACCGCGTCCAGACGATCCTCCAGTTCGCCGAGCCGGATGTCTGGGACGCCTACTGGAACTTCGTCGTCCCGGACACCGTCGAGGGCTACCCCGACGAGGGCTACGTCCCGACCGGGACCGACGATATCCCGGGCGACCTCACGAAGGAGGACCTGCCTGTGAGTCCGAAGTACTTCGCCGGCTTCCGGTCGCTGGGGAGTGAGGTCTCGACGGACAAGTCCGCCGAGGAGCCAGCCTGGCTACAGGACATGGCGAACACCACCGAGCGTGCCGGCCGCGCCCAGGACAAGGAGGACCTGATGGAGCGGCTGCGCGACCTCGGCTACATGTAGCGTCCACTCTCTGCTCACGGGTGTGCAACACCGTTCGCACGGCACGAGGGGGTTTCGCTCCCTCACTGCTCAGAAAAACGTGGGGAAGACGGCCCCGCCGCTCCCCGCGGTCGCGGCGAGTGAACCGCCTCGCACCTCCGGCGCTCGGCGGATACTCTGTGACCACAGACTGACCACTGCTAGCGGACCGACCGTCGCCTACTGGTTCTCGATAGCCACCTTCGCGTTCTCGACCCACGAGTCGACGTCACGCTGGAGATACCGCCGCACCAGTGGGTCCGCGAGTGAGCCGAGGACGGCCGGTCCGGGCAGGTCGTAGCTGTTGGTCAGGGTGAAACGGGTGCCGTCGTCCGCGGGTTCGAACTCGTACGTCGCGGTCCCCTCCATCGGGCCGCTCACCTCGAACACCCGCCTGGAGGGTGGTTCCAACTCGGTGTCCCGGAACGCCAGGTCGAGTTCGACGCCCGCGACGGTGTAGGTGAAACTCCCCTCGTGACCCCCGGTCTCCAGGGGCTCGGCACTGATCGCCTGGAGGCCTGGGACGACGCCAACGTGATTGGCGGGCTGTTCGAGGTACGCAAAACACTCGGCCTGTGGTGCGTCGATGTGGGCGGTGGCGGTCGCAGCGGGCATACCTGTGTGTACCATCCCCGTCTGAATAGGTCTCACGCAGGCACAGGCGCGCCCGCGACAGCGGCCCGGAGCGCCCGTGTGGGTCGGGACGCCCGTGCGGGTCGGTCACGCGGTAGCGGCAAAAACGGGCCATTTTTACGTCCGGACAGGCGAGTAATCGCCACAGTCTAGTGGCGGGACGTGGAAGCGTCACGGCATGGCTGTCAGCGTACTCGTGCCGTCGTCCCTGACGCGGGAAGCCGAGGACAAACGCGAGGCGACTCGCAAGCTCGGTTACGTGGCCCGTGCGGCCGCGGTCTTTCGCGTCGACCGGTTGACGGTCTTTCCGGACCCAGCCGGGGAACGGAGCCTGGGCGGCGGGTTCGTCGAAACCGTGTTGCGGTACGCCGCGACGCCGCCACACCTCCGAAAAGAGGTGTGGGGTACGCGGGACGAACTAGCGTACGCGGGCGTCCTGCCGCCGCTCCGTCTCCCGACACGGACCGGCTCCGGATCCGAGGGTTCGGGGTCGTTAAGACAGGGAATCGTGACCGAGGTCGGTCCTGACGGGCGCGTGCGGGTCAATTGCGGACTGCAACACCCCATTTCCCTTCCCGTTCCCGCCGGAGTGGCGGCCGGGGAGGGGGAGCGCGTCACCGTCAGGGTCTCTTCGCGAGAACCGGTCCGTGCGAAGCTCGTCGAGGCCCCTACACCGGGCTTTGAGGTGCGTCGCTCGGACCTTGCTTCGGCACTCGTGCGCGAGGACGCCGGGCTCGCCGTCGCCGCGTCGCGACACGGCGAGCACCTCCGGGTCTCCAGTCTCGACGAGCTCGTCGAGGGGGTCCGTGAGGAGGGTGACCTATCACTGACGGTCGCCTTTGGCGCCCCCGAGCGCGGGCTGCCAGCCATCCTCGGCGTCGACCCGGAGTCGGTCGGTGTCGAGCGCGAAGCGACCACACGCGACGAACACGGGTTCGGCCTCTGGCTGAATACGGTTCCAAACCAGGGAAGCGAGGTGGTCCGCACGGAGGAAGCCGTGTGGGCCACGCTCGCGACGCTGACCCTCAGGAGATAAGCATGCCACAATCAAATCGACCACGGAAAGGCTCTCTGGGCTTTGGTCCGCGCACACGCGCGGCCAGCGAGACCCCGCGGTTCAACAGTTGGCCCGACGACGACGGCGGGCCGGGACTGCAGGGGTTTGCCGGCTACAAGGCCGGCATGAGTCACGTCGTGATGATAAACGACGAGCCCGACTCCCCACGGGAGGGGATGGAGGAGACCGTCCCGGTGACGGTCATCGAGACCCCCCCGATGCGGGTTGTCGCGCTGCGAGCCTACGAAGACACGCCGTACGGACAGCGTCCGCTGACGGAGGTCTGGACCGACGAGTTCCACCCGGAGCTCGACCGGGCACTCGACCTGCCGGAGGACTCGACCTCGGACGCTGCGGAGGAACAGATCTACGACGCACTCGCCGACGGGCGCCTGGCGGACCTGCGTGCGGTGACGCACACGGTCCCCGACGACCTGCCCGGTGTGCCGAAGAAACGCCCGGATGTCATGGAGAACCGCGTCGGCGGAGGCACCCTGGAGGACCGCCTGGAACACGGGCTGGAGCTCCTCGGGGACCGCACCTACGACGTGACCGACGTCTTCCGCGCCGGCCAGTACGCCGACGTGGCAGGCATCACGAAGGGGAAGGGCACCCAGGGCCCGGTCAAGCGCTGGGGTGTCCAGAAGCGCAAGGGCAAACACAAACGCCAGGGGTGGCGCCGCCGCATCGGCAACCTCGGGCCGTGGAACCCCTCGCGCGTTCGCTCGACGGTTCCACAGCAGGGACAGACCGGGTACCACCAGCGGACCGAACTCAACAAGCGGGTCGTCGACCTCGCGGAGGGCGAGGCGGCGAGCGTCGACGGCGGCTTCGTCAACTACGGCGAGGTCGACGGCGCCTACGCGCTCGTCAAGGGCTCGGTCCCGGGGCCGGAACAGCGTCTGGTTCGCCTGCGACCGGCAGTGCGACCGAACGACCAGCCACGCCTCGACCCCGAGGTACGCTACGTCTCGACGGCATCGAACCAAGGCACATGAACACGACAGTACACGACCTGGACGGCGAGGAGGCAGGGGAGGTCGAACTCCCCGGGGTCTTCGAGACCCCCTACCGGCCGGACATGATCCGGCGGGCCGTCCTTGCCGCCCAGGCAAACCGCAAGCAGGACTACGGTGCAGACGAGTACGCCGGTCTGCGAACACCGGCCGAGTCCTTTGGCAGCGGCCGCGGCCAGGCCCACGTCCCCCGCGAGGGTGGCCAGGCCCGGCGCGTCCCGCAGGCGGTCGGGGGCCGACCCGCCCACCCGCCAAAGACCGAGAAGGACCGCTCGCTCTCGATCAACGACAAGGAACGAAAGCAGGCGGTCCGGTCGGGCATCGGCGCGACCACGGACCCCGAACTGGTCGCCGAGCGCGGCCACGTCTTCGACGAGGGGCTCTCTCTTCCCGTCGTCGTCTCCGACGACTTCGCCGACCTGGTGAAGACGAAGGAGGCCGCCGGGACGCTCGAGGCGCTTGGGGTTCACGCGGACATCGAGCGCGCCGAGGAACGGACGGTAAAGAGCGGCCAGGGGTCGGCCCGTGGCCGGAAGTACCGTCGGCCGACGTCGGTGCTGGTTGTGACGACCGACGAGCCGTCGCGGGCCGCCCGCAATCTCGCCGGCGCGGACGTTACGACCGCACGGGAGGTCAACGCCGAGGACCTTGCGCCCGGCACCCACGCCGGTCGGCTGACGGTCTACACCGAAGCCGCGGCCCAGGAGGTTGGCACACGATGACAGTAAAGTACCCACACGTCACCGAGAAAGGTGTCGACAAGATGGACTTCCAGAACAAGATGCAGTTTATCGTCGACCTCGACGCGACAAAGGGCGAGATAGCGACGGCCGTCGAGGAGCGGTTCGACGTGACCGTCGAGGGTGTGACGACACAGCTCACCCCCGACGCGGAGAAGAAAGCGGAGGTACAGCTCTCCGCGGACGACGACGCACAGGAGATCGCCTCCAGGATCGGGGTGTTCTGAGATGGGACGACGCATCCAGGGCCAACGGCGTGGTCGCGGCTCGCCCACGTTCCGGGCGCCGTCACACCGGTACAAGGGCGACCTCTCGCACCCTACCGTCGAGGACGCCGACGTCGTTTCGGGGACGGTCGTCGACATCGAGCACGACCCTGCCCGGTCGTCGCCGGTGGCGGCCGTCGAGTTCGAGGACAGCGAGGGAGGGCGTCCCTCGGGCAGCCGGACGGAGTCCGGCGACGGCGACCGCAGGCTCGTGCTCGCGCCCGAGGGGATCGGTGTGGGCGACCAGCTACAGGTCGGTGTCTCGGCCAGCATCGAGCCGGGGAACACGCTCCCGCTGGCGGAGATCCCGGAGGGCGTGCCGGTCTGTAACGTCGAGGCAAACCCCGGTGACGGCGGGAAGTTCGCCCGCGCCTCGGGGGTCAACGCGACGCTGATGACCCACGAGCGCAACGTCACGGTGGTCCAGCTACCCAGCGACGATGTAAAGCGCCTGGACCCGCAGTGTCGGGCAACGATCGGCGTGGTGGCCGGCGGCGGCCGCACGGAGAAGCCGATGGTCAAGGCCGGCAACAAGCACCACAAGATGAAAGCCCGGGGTACGAAGTGGCCAAACGTTCGCGGTGTGGCGATGAACGCCGTCGACCACCCGTTCGGTGGTGGCGGTCGCCAGCACCCGGGTCGCCCGAAGTCGGTCTCGCGGGACGCGGCACCCGGCCGGAAGGTCGGCGATATCGCCTCCCGCCGGACCGGTCGCGGAGGTGATAACTAGATGAGTTCCGTCGCACGCCAAGCCCGCGACGACCTCATGAGTTTCACCCGAGGTGAAAACGAATGAGCTCCGACTACCAGATCGGCCACGAGGGTGAGTTTACCTACCGTGGTCACACGCTCGATGAGTTGCAGGAGCTGAGCGTCGAGGAGGTTGCGGAACTGCTGCCCGCACGCACGCGGCGAACAATCGAACGCGGTCTGTCCGTCGAGCATCAGAAACTGCTCGAAAGCGCCCGCGAGGCCGAGGCCGACGAGACGGCCGACGACCCGGTCCGGACGCACCTGCGCGACATGCCGGTGCTGCCGGAGATGGTCGGGCTGACGTTCGCGGTCCACACGGGACAGAGCTTCGAACGCGTCTACGTCGAGCCGGAGATGATCGGCCACTATCTCGGGGAGTTCCAGCTCACCCGGTCACAGGTCGAGCACGGACAGGCCGGCATCGGAGCCACGCGCTCCTCCAAGTTCGTGCCACTAAAGTAACACATGGGAATCAGCTACTCAGTCGACGCCGACCCCGCGACCACCGCGAAAGCGATGCTTCGGGAGCGGCATATGAGCTTCAAGCATAGTAAGGCCCTGGCCCGGGAAATAAAGGGAAGGACCGCCGGCGAGGCGGTCGAGTACCTCGAGGCGGTCATCAACGAGGAGCAGTCGGTCCCGTTCCGCCAGCACAACTCCGGGGTCGGTCACCGGTCGGACATCGACGGCTGGGACGCCGGCCGCTACCCACAGAAGGCGAGCGAGGCCTTCCTCGACCTGCTGGAAAACGGCATCGGGAACGCCGACCACCAGGGGTTCGACGGGGAGTCGATGGCGATTATGCACGCCGCCGCCCACAAGGTCGGCGAGACACAGGGCCGACAGCCCCGTGCGATGGGGCGGGCCAGCGAGTGGAACACCGACGAGGTTGACGTCGAGCTCGTCCTCGAGGAGGGGGAGGGGGCCGAATAATGGCCGACGAACAGCAGTTCATCGAGGACGGCCTCCAGCGCACCCAGATAGACGAGTTCTTCGCCGACGAACTCGGGCGGGCGGGCTACGGCGGCATGGAGGTCGCAAAGACGCCAATGGGGACCCAGATCGTCCTGAAGGCCGAAAAGCCCGGGATGGTCATCGGCAAGGGCGGGAAGAATATCCGGAAGGTCACCGACACCCTCGAGACCGAGTTCGAACTCGAGGACCCACAGGTCGACGTCCAGGAGGTCGACGAGCCGGACCTGAACGCCCGGATCGTCGCCGACCGGCTGGCCAACGCCCTCGAACGGGGCTGGTACTTCCGGAAGGCCGGTCACACCACCATCGACCGGATCATGGAGGCCGGCGCGCTGGGCGCCGAGATCGTCCTCTCGGGGAAGGTGACCGGGGCACGCTCCCGGGTCGAGAAGTTCAACCGCGGCTACATCAAGCACAACGGCGAGCCCGCCCAGGAGATCGTCGACCACGGCCAGGGTGTCGCGGTGATGAAGCTCGGCACCATCGGCGTCGACGTGAAGATCATCCCGCCGGGTGCCGACCTGCCCGACGACTTCCAGATCTACGAGGACGTCGAGGTCGAGGACTTTGTCGCCGACGCCGAGGGGCTGGACGAGGTCCTCGCCGGCGAGCCGGAGAACGGCGACGGCGAGGGCGCGGAGCCCGCCGTTGGCGCGTCACCGGCGGACGACGACGCGGCCACAGACGACGAGGCAGGGGCCGTCGAGGAGGAGATCATCGAGGAAGCCGCCGAGGCCGAGGCCGAGGAGTTCGAGGACCCCGACCTCCCCGACGGAAGCGACGTCGAGGACGACCTGGAGGACCTCGATGCGGCCGTCGAGGAGGAGCTCGACGAGGACGCCGAGGCCGAGGCCGAGGAGCTGATGGATGAGATGGACGACGCCGGGGGTGAGGAGTAGTGGCGATCCTCCACGCCGACGAGGCCAGGGACATGACGCCGGCCGAGCGTGAGGCCGAACTCGAGGACCTGGAGACCGAACTCCTCAACGAGCAGGCGGTCAAGGCTGCGGGCGGGATGCCCGAGAGCCCCGGCCGAATAAAGGAGCTTCGCCGGACGATCGCCCGGATCAAGACGATCCAGCGAGAGGAGGGTGACCTCGAATGAGGGCACCAACAGCCCGCAGCGGCCACGGCAGAGCCGAGGTGAGCGCGTGATGGCACTCGAGCCCGCCACGCTCCCGCGACACGAACTCGTCGGCCTCGACTGCGCGGTCACCGAGGCGGCTGACCCGGGTCTCCCCGGGGTCGCCGGCGAGGTTGTCCGGGAGACGGCAAACACACTCGGCATCGAGTCGTCGCAGGACGGGCGGGTTCGGCAGGTACCGAAGGCGGCCGCGACCTTCCGGTTCGCACTCGAGGACGGCCAGCGGGTGGTCGTCGAGGGTGAGCGGCTGGTCGCCCGGCCGGCAGAACGAACGGAACACAGAGGCGATTCAATATGGCGATAGGACTGAACGTACAACAGCCGGAGGCGGCCTGTGACGACCAGAACTGCCCGTTCCACGGGGGACTCTCCGTGCGAGGGCAGACGCTGGTCGGCGAGGTTGCCTCCACAGACATGGACAAGACCGTTGTCGTCGAGCGCGAGTACGACGTCAAGGTACCGAAATACGACCGGTATATGAAGCGGCGCAGCCGGGTTCCGGCGCACGCGCCGCCCTGTCTCGACCTCGCGGTCGGCGACACGGTCACAGTCGCAGAGACACGACCGCTCTCGAAGACGAAATCACACGTAGTGGTCAGCATCGACGGCGGTGAGGAGTGATGGAGGCGCTCAACGCCGACGTCACCCAGGGCCTGGAGAAAGGGTCGCTGGTGACGTGTGCGGACAACACGGGCGCCCGTGAGCTGAAGCTCATCTCCATCGCCGGCTACTCCGGCACCCACAACCGCCACCCGAAGGCGGGGCTGGGCGACAAGGTGACCGTCTCGGTGACGAAGGGCACCCCGGAGATGCGCCGGCAGGTGCTGGAGGCCGTCGTGGTCCGCCAGCGCAAGCCGATCCGGCGGCCCGACGGCACCCGCGTGAAGTTCGAGGACAACGCCGCCGTCAT
>JAQCNN010000125.1 GCA_028275005.1 Salinirussus sp. | reverse complement strand
GAGATCCCCCAGGACCGCTTTGCCGACCCCGAGGAGATCGCGACCGGTGTGGTCTATCTCGCGAGTGACGCTGCCGCCTACGTCACCGGCGAGGTCCACCTCGCCGACGGCGGGATGGCCGCGAACTGAGCCGGCTGTGTGGCCGGGTGTGGCGGACCCGTGAACTGGCCGAGGCCGCCCACCGAGGGACCCAAGCGTTTGCCCCCCTTCCGAGTAGCCGTCGACGACCCCCTCCATGGGGTTCCCGGGCCGTCACAGCCCCCTGCCACAGGCCGAGCCCCCCGACCGAGAGGCGAATACTAATATCTCCGGGTCTCAAGACACCGGTATGGACTTCTCGCTCACCGAGGAACAGCAACAGATCGAGGAGATGGTCGCGGAGTTCGTCGACGAGGAGGTCGTCCCGCGGGCAGCGGAGATCGACAAGACCGACGAGTTCCCTTGTGACCTGGTCGACCAGATGGCGGACCTGGGGCTGATGGGGATGCCCTTTCCCGAGGAGTACGGCGGTGCCGGCCTGGACTACCACGCCTACCCGATTGCTCTGGAGGAGGTCTCCCGCGGGTCGGGCGGGCTCGGGACGGTCGTCGCCGCCCACATCTCGCTTGCGGGCAACATGGTCTACGAGTACGGCACCGAGGCCCAGAAGGAGGAGTACCTGACCCCGCTCGCGTCGGGCGAGGAGGTCGGCGCCTTTGCGCTCTCGGAGGCCGGTGCGGGCAGTGACGTTCCCGCCATGGAGACGACCGCCGAGCCGGCCGGCGACGGGTACGTCATCGACGGGGGGAAACTCTGGATCTCGAACGGGTCGGTCGCCGACACGGTGACGGTCTTCGCCAAGACCGACCCCGACGCCGGCAACAAGGGGCTGTCCTCGTTTATCGTCCGGCCGGAGGAGGATGACGGCTTCATCGTCGAGGGGACCGAGGACAAGCTCGGTGACAAGGGCTGTCCGACCGCCGAGTTACGCTTCGAGAACATGCACATCCCCGAGCACCGCCGGCTCGGCGAGGAGGGCCGTGGCTTTGTGCAGGCGCTGGAGACGCTCAACGGCGGCCGGATCACCATCGCCGCCCGGTCGGTCGGGATCGCACAGGCCGCACTCGACGAGGCGCTCAGCTACGCCGACGAACGCGAACAGTTCGGCAAACGGATCGGCGACTTCCAGGCCATCCAGCACAAGCTCGCCGACATGGACACGAAGACCCGGGCCGCCCGCCTGCTGATGCACTCGGCGGCGGACAGGAAGATGCGCGGCGAGAGCTTCGCCAAGGAGGCCGCCCAGGCAAAGCTCTACGCCTCGGAGGTCTCCCGCGAGGTGGCAAACGAGGGGATCCAGATCCACGGCGGCTACGGCTACGTGAAGGACTTCCCGATGGAGCGCTTCTTCCGGGACGCAAAGCTCAACGAGATCTACGAGGGCACCAGCGAGGTGCTCCGAAACACCATCGCCGGCCAACTGCTCGACTGAGCCAGGGCCCCGCTGTTCGACCACCCGCCTGAGCCCCGTGTGCTGGGTTAGACCTGGTGACCGCAGACCGAACAGGCCGTCACCACGTCTGTGGGGTCGGGCATCCGCTCGTCCTCGTCGTCGGGGTCGAACTCGAAGACACGCTCGGCCTCACACTCCGGGCACTCTAACAGCGCCTCTGTCTCCGCCCACTCGTGGCGCGAGCCCGGGACGCCCAGCGCGAACCCCCGGACGACGCTGTCAGTTTCGTTGCGGCCCTGCTGGAAGGCCCCGCCGGCCTCGAAGTGAATCGCCCCCTCCGGGCCGACCGCTACCGTCTCGCGCTCGGCACCGGGACCGGCCGCCGTCTCGAAGGTTGCCGTCCCCTCCAACACGAGAAAGAGCTCCTCCTGGTCGGTGTGGGTGTGTAGCCCGCCCGAGAAGGAGTCCCCGGGCTCAAGCTCGAAGTAGGTACAGGCAAAGTCCATCTCCTCGACCGCCCGCGCCAGGGGTTTGCGGTGGCTGTTCGCGCCGAGGAAGTGGGGTACAGCGTCGATGTCGTCGATGTCGACTGTCTCCATACCCCGACCCACGGGTGCGGCCGGCATAAGCGTGGGCCGGCGGGTGACCTCCTCGACCCGTCAGACGGTCACTGTGTGCCGACCATCCGCTCCTCCTCGTCCCAGTAGTCCGCGCGGAGTTCGTACTTCTGGACCTTGCCGGTCGCGGTCTCGGGCAGGTCCTTGACGAAGTCCACACTCGAGGGGGTCTTGTAGCCGGCCAGCCGGTCGTCACAGAACCCGAGAATGTCCTCCTCGCTGGGGTCGCTGCCGGGCGCCGGGACGACCACCGCCTTTGGCGTCTCGCCCCACTCCTCGCTGGGGACCGGCACCACCGCGGCCTTTCCGACGTCGGGGTGGTCGTAGAGGGTGTCCTCCAGTTCGATCGAGGAGATATTCTCCCCGCCGGAGATGATGATGTCCTTCTTTCGGTCCTGGACCGAGACCATCCCGTCCTCGTCCCAGACCGCCAGGTCGCCGGTGTGGAAGTAGCCCTCCGCTCGGGCGCTGAAGGCCTCCTCGGTGGCCTCGGGCTTGTTGAGATACCGGTCCATCACCTGGTTGCCCCGGACGACGATCTCCCCGACAGTCCCCCCGTCCCGGGGGACGTCGGCGCCGTCCTCGTCGACGACCCGGACCTCGGTACACAGCGTCTGCGAGCCCTGCGTGATCTTCAGGTCACGGCCCCGCTCGGCCAGCCGGCGCGGGGAGTTCGAGGTTGTGACGATGGGTGCGGTCTCGGTGAGCCCGTAGATGTGGATGATCCGCCAGCCAAAGTTGTCCTCGACGGTCTCAATGGTCGCGGTGGCGGGCGCGCTGCCGGCGGTGGCGAGTCGCACCTCCCGGTCGCCGGTGGTCTCGACGTCGTGTTCGTCGCGGTACTGGATCAGATTGTTCAGCACCGTTGGCGCCCCACACATGAACGAGACGTCGTACTCGCGGACCCGCCGGAAGGTGTCGGCGGCGTCGAAGGTACGCTGGCAGATGTGGGTCGCGCCCGTCCCCGTGAGCGCGTAGGTGTGGCCCCACCCGTTGCAGTGAAACATCGGTAGCGTCCAGAGGTAGATGTCGTCGTCGCGGATCTCCATGTGCTGGTTGAGGACGAGCGCGTGCCAGTGTTCGGTCCGGTGTGTGCGGACGACCCCTTTCGGGTCGCCCGTGGTGCCGGAGGTGTAGTTGATGCTGGCGTCGTCGTCCTCGCTGATCTCGGGGCGC
>JAQCNN010000271.1 GCA_028275005.1 Salinirussus sp. | reverse complement strand
CCACTGTCGCCGTGCTCGCGAGCGAGGGATGCTTATCAGCGCCGGCGGCTCATACTGCGGGCTGTAACTGGTTTTGAGATATCCGCGACCCCGGGGTCGCGAAATTCGTTACAGACGTACAGCCGGCAGTATCAGTCGTGGCGAAACGCCCGGCTGCCGGTGAACACCATCGTCATGTCGTGTTCGTCCGCGGCCGTAATTACCGTGTCGTCGTTCTGTGAGCCACCGGGCTGGATGACAGCCTCGATGCCGGCGTCGGCGGCCTCCTCGATCCCGTCGGGGAACGGAAAGAAGGCGTCCGAGGCCATCACCGCGCCCGCCGCGGTCTTGCCCTCGGCGTGTTCCTCGGCCTTCATCGCCGCCAGCCGGACCGCATCGACCCGGGAGACCTGCCCCATCCCGACGCCCACAGTTTCGGTACCGTCGGCAAAGAGGATCGCGTTCGATTTGACGTGCTTGATCGTCTGCCAGGCAAAGACCAGCGACGCCAGCTGCTCGTCGGTCGGCTCGCGCTCGGTGACGACCTCGAGGCTCCCAGGTGTGACCGACTGTGTGTCCCGCTCCTGGACGAGCCGGCCGCCAACCAGTGGCTTCTCGGTCATCGGCTGCCGGACGTTCATCGGGCCGTCGACCGCCAGCACGCGGAGGTTCTCCTTCTCGAACAGGGTCGTGAGGGCGTCGTCGGTGTACCCCGGCGCGACCACGACCTCCTTGAAGGAGTCGACCACCTGCTCGGCGGTGGCGGCGTCACACTCCCGGTTCAGGGCGACGATGCCGCCAAAGGCGCTCATCGGGTCCGTCGCCAGCGCGTCCGCGTAAGCCTCGCTGAGTGTGTCCGCGGTCGCACAGCCGGCGGGGTTCGTGTGCTTGATCACCGCCGCCGCGGGCTCGTCGAACTCCTTGACCAGGTTCAGCGCGGCGTCGGCGTCGTTGTAGTTGTTGTAGGACAGGGCCTTTGCGCCCTCGTTGAGCTGGTCGGCGTGGACGACGCTTGCCTCTCTGACGGTGTAGTCGGCGTAGAGGGCGGCGTCCTGGTGGGGGTTCTCGCCGTAACGGAGGTCGGCCGCGCGGTCGTGGGCTGCCAGCCGGCGCTCGGGGAGGGTGCCGCCGGTGTCGCCGTCGACGGTCACCCCAGTGGGGACACCCTCGTCGTCTGCCTCGACGGTCACCCGGCCCGCGGCGAACCACTTGATTGCGCGGGGGTAGGCCTGGAACTCGCCCTGGGAGCGCACCCGGTCTTTGAGCGCGTCGGCGTCGTCGCCCTCGTAGACAGGGACTGACTCCTGGGTAACGACCGGGCCGCCGTCGACCTCACGCTCGAGAACCGCGGCGTCGTCGTCGGTCGCGTCGGTGACGACGTGGACCGAGCACCCGGAGACGGTGACGCCGGCGTCGAGGACGTCCCGCCAGGCGTCTGTCCCGGGAAAGGAGGGGAGCAGAGAGGGGTGGACGTTCAGCGTCGTCGGCGCGGCGTCGAGGAAGGTGTCGGAGAGCACGCGCATGTAGCCGTCCAGGCAGACGAGGTCGAACTCGTAGCCCTCCAGCGCGTCGAGCACCCGACGCTCGTGGGCGCGGCGGCCGTCACCCTCGCGCTCGACCACCTCGGTCGGGATCCCCCGTTTCTCGGCCCGCTCGAGGACCGGCGCGTCGGTGTCGTTCGTGAGCACGACCGAGAGCGCCGCTCCGCCAGGCGCCCGGTCGGCGATATTCGTGAGGTTGCGGCCGCGGTTGCTGGCCATACCCGCAAGTTGCATGTGGAACTGACCGCGCGGCGCGCGCAAAGGCGTTGCGAAAGCCCCCGCCGGAGTGTCACGGCGTCGCTCCGGCGTCGACGGGCGGCCGTCGACACACCCGGTGGCCGGGGCGTGACCGGCAGGCTTTTTCCCGGAGTCCGACAGAGAGGGGTATGGACAGAGGTCCGCTCTCGGCCGTCTCGCCGCTGGACGGCCGCTACGCCCGCTACACCGAGCCGCTCGTCCCCTACGCCAGCGAGCGCGGGCTGATGCGCGCTCGCGTCGAGGTCGAGGTGGAGTATCTCCTCGCGCTTGCGGACCTTGAGGCGGTCCCGCTGGCGCTGGACCGCGACGAGCGTGAGTCGCTGCGTGCGCTGTACGAGGCGTTCGACGCCGAGGACGCGGCCCTCGTCAAACAACTCGAGACGGAGGGGTACGGCGACTACGCCGCAACCAACCACGACGTGAAGGCCGTCGAGTACTTTCTCCGGGAGCGGTCGCCGGTCGACGTCGGCGAGTGGGTCCACTTCGCGCTCACCAGCGAGGACGTCAACAACCTCGCCCACCGGCTGCTGGTCGGCCCGGCCGTCCGGGAGGTGGTGCTCCCCGAACTGCGGGCGGTTCGCGATACCCTCGCCGGGATGGCCCGCGAACACCGGGACGTGCCGATGCTGGCCCGCACACACGGGCAGCCGGCCACCCCGACGACCTTCGGCAAGGAGCTTGCGGTCTACGCCACACGACTGGGTCGGGCGCTGGGCCGGGTCGAGGCCGCCGCCGACGGGCTCTCGGGAAAGCTCGCGGGCGCGAGCGGGAGCTACGCCGCACACGACGCCGCCTACCCGGGTATCGACTGGCGGGACTTCTCGGCGGACTTTGTTGCTGACCTCGGTCTCGAACACGAGCCCCTGACAACCCAGGTCAACCCGTGTGACGACCTCGCGACGCTGTTTGGCGCACTCCGGGGGGCAAACAGTATCCTGCTCGACCTGGCGCTTGACTGCTGGCTCTACGTCTCCGACCGCTACCTCGGCCAGGAGACCGTCGAGGGGGAGACCGGCTCCTCGACGATGCCACACAAGGTCAACCCCATCGACTTCGAGAACGCCGAGGGAAATCTCTCGAAGGCAAACGCCGACCTCGTCTTCCTCGGCGACTACATCACCACCTCCCGGCTCCAGCGGGACCTCTCGGACTCGACGGTCAAGCGCAACATCGGGGGGGCGCTCGCCCACTGTCTCATCGCCTACGACAAGCTCGGGGCCGGGCTGGACAAGGTCGTCCCGAACGAGCAGGTGATGCGCGAGGACCTCGAGGCGACGCCGGCGGTCATCGGCGAGGCCGTCCAGACAGTGTTACGCCGGGAGGGACACACCGACGCCTACGAGCGGGTGAAGGCACTCACCCGTGGCGAGACGGTCACCCTCGCCGACTTCCGGGCCCTCTTTGCGGAACTCGACGTCCCCCCGGAGGTCCGCGAGGAACTCCGGGCGCTGACGCCGGCCGACTACACCGGCGTGGCAGCACAGCTCGTAGACGAACTGGACGAGGGGTGAGACGGAGGCGACCGTCGAGGGCGTCGACCCGGGCGGGGTAGTCTGGAGCGCACTCGACAGCGTCGACGTGCCCGCCGTCTCGCCGGCCGCCGGCGAGCCCGACCGGGAGGACGAGGCGCCAGCCGACGGATAGCCCCCCAGGCGCCGCCACCGACACCGTTTTGCGCGGCGCCCTCCTCCAGCCGTCGTGAACCTCCGTGGCGCCGTCACCGAGGTCGGCGAGGGGAAGACCGTCGACACCCAGTACGGCGAGCGCGACCTGCTCGAGGTGACGGTCCGGCCGGACCGGGGCCGCGGGGAGCCGACGACGGTGACGCTGTGGGGTGACTGGGCTGAGACCGGCGACTACCTCGACCCGGGCATGGAGCTGGCGGTCTACGACGCCGAGGAGCGCCAGTACCGCGGCGAGACACAGTACACGACCGGCGGTGAGACGCGGGTGGTCGTCGAGCCCGACTTTCTGGTCGACGTGACCGACATCCGCTCGTGGGTCCAGTGCCCGCGGATGTACTACCTGAACAAGCTGGGTGGGACACCGCTCGCCGAGCCGGTCGTGACGGGGACAGTCGTTCACGAGGTCTTTGGCGACCTGCTGCGCGGGCGGGAGCTCGAGGAGAGTGTCAAGGCCCGCGTCGACGAGGCCGGACTGGACCTGGGGCTACTGGGGGCTGACCGGGAGGCGACCGCGGAGACGGTCCGCAAGCACGCCGGCGCAATCGAGGCCTGGCTCCAGCAGGGCCGTCTGGGCGGCGGCGACGAGTGGCGCTCCGAGCAGACGCTGGTGAGCGAGCGTTACGGGCTCAAAGGGCGGGCCGACGCCGTCCGCAACGGCGCGCCGGTCGAGCTCAAGACCGGGAAGAACACCCGCCGGGACCCCCGCTTTCAGGACAAGGTCCAGGCCGCCTGTTACGCGCTGGTGCTGGAGGAGCGACGCGGCGAGGCCCCCGACACCGGAACCCTCCTGTACACGAAAAATGCCGCACTCGACGACGAGGACGGCGACCTCTCGCCGGCAAAGGACTTCTCGGTCGGGTCGGGGCTGCTCGATTTCGTGCTCCGGGAGCGCAACCACCTGGCCGCGATGGAACACGACAGCGACATTCCGACGGGCTACGAGGCGGACGCAAAGTGTGAGTACTGCTTCGAACAGGACACCTGTATGGCCGTCTCCGGCCGGCTCGACCAGGAGTCAAAGGCCGGCCAGGTCGGGACCGCGGTCCCCGCCGAGGAGCAGGCCTACTTCGAGAGCTTTTACCGCGCAATCGAGCGCGAGCGGACGGCCGTCCACCGCGAGTACGCCAAGCTCTGGGAACAGGAGCCCAGCGAGCGGGCGGCGGACGACCGGGCGCTCGTGGACCTGGAACCCCTCGGGACCGAACAGCTCGACGGTGGTCGCTGGGAGTTGCGCGCCCACGGGACCGGCGCCGTCTCGAAGATCCGCGAGGGGGATCTGGTACTGGCAAGCGACGGTGACCCGGTCGGGGGCGCCGCTGAGCGTGCTCGCGTCGAGCGGCTGGGTGGCCCGGACGGGGACGTGGTCGTCACGGCCGACGAGCCGGTCGAACTGCGGCGGCTCGACGTCTACCCCTCGGAGCTGGGGGCCGACCGGATGCTGACGGCGCTACACGACGCCCTCCTGACACAGCCCGCCGAGCAGAAAGACGTCCTGTTCGGTCGCCGGCCGCCCGCGTTCTCGCCCCCAGAGGAGACGTTCATCGACAACAACGACGCCCAGGACCGGGCGGTCCGGCGGGCGGTGGGGGCCGAGGATCTCGCGCTGGTCCACGGGCCGCCGGGGACGGGAAAGACCTACACGCTGGCGCGGATGGTCCGGGCGATGGTCGAGCGCGGCGAGCGGGTGTTGCTCTCGGCGTTCACCAACCGTGCAGTCGACAACGCCATCGAGGCCCTCGAGGCCCAGGGCTTCACCGACATCGTCAGGGTCGGGACCGAGAGCGGGGTGCGCGAGGACATGCAGTCCTACCGACTCCAGACCGCGGGCGACCCCGAGGACTGTGCGGCCCGGTTAGAGGAGGCAGGCGTGGTCGCGGCGACCACCGCCTCGTGTGGCTCGCGGGTGCTGCGCGAGCAGTCCTTCGACGCCGCCGTTGTCGACGAGGCCGGCCAACTCACCGAGCCCGGAACACTCGCCGCGACGACGCTTGCCGGGCGGTTCGTCCTCGTCGGCGACCACCACCAGCTCCCCCCGGTGGTACAGAGTGAGGACGACGACGACGGGGAGTACGCTCTCTCGGAGAGCCTGTTCGCGAGGCTGAGGGAGGCCCACCCCGAGGCGTCGGTCATGCTCGACCGGCAGTACCGGATGGCCCAGCGGATCCAGGCCTTTGCCTCCCAGGAGTTCTACGAGGGGCGGCTCAGGCCGGCAACCGGCGAGGTCGCGGCCCAACACGTCGGCGACCTGCCGGGCGTCCGGGTCGACGACCTGCCGGCCCGTCTCCAGGCGCGTGTGGCCTTTGTCGACCCCGGCGGGGCGAGTGAGGGGAACACGAACCCGGCGGAGGCGGCGACGGTCGCCGAGACCGTCGCGGACTACCGCGAGGCAGGTGTCGACCCCGACGATATCGGTGTCATCGCACCCTACCGCGCACAGGTCGCCGAGGTCGGCAAACGGGTCGGCGACGGGGTGACAGTCGACACGGTCGACCGGTTCCAGGGCTCCAGCAAGGCCGTGGTCGTCGTCTCCTTTGTCGCGACCGGCGACCTCGACAGCCCGGTCTTCGAGGATTACCGCCGGGTCAACGTGGCGCTCACGCGGGCGAGGAAGGCACTCGTCCTGGTCGGCGATGCCGACGCCCTCGGGACCGACGACACCTACGCCCGGATGGTCGAGTGGGCGCGCGGGTGAGGGGCTCTCCGGCGTGTCGGGCTGTCGGCCCAGGCTTGAGGGGATGACCTGCCGGTAGCCGGGTGGCGCCAACGCCCCGTTCGAGCGGGCTGGGACAGACCCGAACGTCTTTTCGCCGACGTGTCGTAGACACCGCATGGTCGAGGTTCCGCTCGGGGAAGGAACGGTGTCAGTGGCGCTACCCGACTCGGCGGTGACAGTCGCCGAGCCGGCAGGCGGCGAGGCTATCGACGTGTCCGCGGCCGCACAACGCGCGGTCGCGGACCCGGAGGGCCCGCGGCTGGCTGAGCGCGTCGACCCCGGTGACGACGTCGCGGTGGTCGTGACAGACGTGACGCGGGCGACACCGGACGACGCGCTGCTCGACGCCCTGCTCGCAGAGCTGGAGCGGGGTGGCGTCGACCGGTCGTCGGTCCGGGTCGTCCTCGGGCTCGGGCTCCACCGGCCGATGACCGACGCCGAGACCCGGGCGGCACTGGGCGAGCACGCCGCACTCGCGGAGAACCACGACCCCGAGCGGACGGTCGAGACCGGCACAGTCGAGGGCTGTCCGGTCGAGATATACGAGCCGGTCGCCGCGGCCGACACCGTGGTCTCGACGGGGATGGTCGAGCCCCACCAGTACGCCGGCTTCTCCGGCGGGGCGAAGACGGTCGTCATCGGCGCCGGCGGCGAGTCACAGATCCGGTACACCCACGGCCCGGAGTTGCTCTCGCAGGACGGGGTCCGGCTCGGCCGTATCGAGGCGAACCCGTTCCGGGAGTTTGTCGACCGGGCCGGCGACCTCGTCGGGGTCGACTTCTGTCTGAACGTCACTCACGGGCCGGCGGGGATGCTCGGCGCGAGCGCGGGTGACCCCCGGGCTGTGGTGGCGAACCTCGCCGCCACCGCCCAGGACGCACTCGCCGTCGAGGTCGAGGAGGGCTACGACGCGGTGATTGCGGGCGTCGGCGCGCCGAAGGACGCCAACCTCTACCAGACGACCCGCGGGGCGACCTACGTCATCCTCGGGGCGCACAACCCACTCCGGGCGGGCGGACGCCTGGTCACGCCGGCCCGGCTGACGGAGGGTGCCGGCGAGGGAACCGGCGAGCAGCGCTGCTACGAGTGGCTCTCGACAGCCGACTCCGCCGACGCGCTCTACGAGGAGATGCGCGAGGGGTACGAGCCGGGGGCACAGCGCGCGTTCGTCGTCGCGCAGGCGCTTCGCGACCACGAGGTGTGGGTCACCGACAGCGAGGCACCCGGTGTGGTCGAGGACTGTCTGCTGTCCGCAGCCGACAGTGTGGAGGCGGCTATCGAGCCCGGCAGCGAGGTGCTCGTCGTTCCGGACGCGCTGAACACGCTACTGGTCTGAGCCGGCGCTTCACACCGTCTTCACCCCTACTCCACGCGGGTGTTGACGGTCTCGGCGACCCGCTCGCCGGGCCGTCGGAGGTGACCGCTCTCCACCTCGTAGACGTAGCCGTGGACCGTGGTCTCGTCGGGGATCAACGGATGCCCGTCCAGCAGTTCGACCTGCTTCGCACAGGCCACGTCGATGTCGTCGGTCATCCGGACCCACTCCGCGAGGTCGGCGTCGTCGATGTTCAGCCCCGGGAGCGCGGGGTCCAGGTCGACGTCCGAGAGGTCGCCACCGGCCGCCTCGGTCAGTCCGTCGACGACGGCCTCGTCGGAGGCGCTCATCATCCCGCAGTCGGTGTGGTTGACGACGACGATCTCCGTGGTGTCGAAAAACTGCGTGGTGAGCGCGGCCGACCGGATGACGTCGTCGGTCACCTTCCCGCCGGCGTTACGGAACACCTGTGCGTCGCCCAGCTCGATGCCGAGCGCCTCCTTGACGGGGATACGCTCGTCCATACAGGCGACGACCAGCAGTTGCTTGTCTGTCGGGATCCCCTCGCGTCGTCGCCGTGCCCAGTCACTCCTGGCGTCGACTGCGTCGTCGACGCTGTGGTGGACCTGTCCGGCTTCCGGCTCCTCGTGGCTGTGACCGTGATGTGACACGGTCGTAGGGAGGGACTCGATGGCAAGGACGGTTCCCGTCGCGGCGAGATTCCCCCGTATCTCTGACGGGGCCGGAGCGGGTCACTCCGTCGCCACAGCGCCGTCCTCGCCCTCCCCCTCGATCTCCTCGAGGACGCGCCGGTGGAACTCCTGGAGGACCTCCGACTCGTCGTCCGCGAGGACGACATCGGAGGCCATCAGCGTGGCCAGCCCAAACGCCCGCGGCGACGGGGAATCGACCCGTTCGGTGGTGACGGTCACGTCGCCGGCCTGGATAGCGGCGAGTACCTCCTGGATGCCCGCGAGATTGAGTTTGTCCTCCAGGATCTCCCGGTAGGTCTCCTCGGTGACCGCGAACCGCTCCAGGTCCTCGGCAAAGCCAAGCAGCATCTCGGCGTTGACCTGCTGCTGGCTGGCCGACTTCTCGTGGCCCTTGTACCGCTTGAGGATCATCAGCGCCCGGGTGGCGTTGATCCGGAAGTAGCGCTCCAGCAGGTCCGTCCCCTCCAGGCTGGCCCGGAGGTCCCCGCGGGCGTCGCCGGGGTCGATATCCCCGACGATCCCTGCCAGGTCGACCTTCCGGTTGAGCGGCATCGACAGTGTAAACCCGTTGTCGGCGACCGCGACCTGGACGTTGGCGTTGGCCTCCTGTGCGGCCCGGTAGGCCAACAGCCGCGAGAACCCGTCGTTGAACCGCCGGCCGTAGTTCGAGTGGACGTAGTAGCGGCGCTCGTAGGCCTCCCGGTCGAGTTCCTCCTCGATGACCAGCCGGCCGTCCGTGCTCACCCCTGCCGGGCCGAGATACCGGACCTGCTCGTCGAACATCCGCGTGAGCGCCCGGACACTGTGTTCGTCTAGCGGGAACTCCCGGAGCCACACCCTGACCTCCGACCGGCCACCGCCCTGGAGTCGAGCGAGCATCTCGCGCTGGAAGCCGAGGATCTCCCGCCCGAGGTCGTAGGACAGCGGAAGCCGCTCGGAGAACCAGGAGGGGACGGTCGGGCGCGCACTGGTGCGGTCGACGTAGACCTTCGACCCGCGCCGGTAGCGGTACTCATAGTTGTCCCCGCCGAGCACGAACACGTCGCCCTTCTCGAGGGTGTCGAGATACTCCTCGTCGAGCTGGCCGACCCACTCGTCGTCCGCCCGGGTGGACACGTCACAGGTGAAGGAGTCGGGGATGGTGCCGATGTTGGTCATGTAGATGACGCGGGCCATCCGGCCGCGCTTGCCGACCAGCCGCTGACCCACCGCGTACTCCTCGTAGTGGTGCTCGCCGCTGGGCGGGTCGTTGGTGTCCCGCCAGACCTTCGCGTAGACGTTTTTCTCCTCCATGCCGGGGTAGTCGGCGGTCAGATACCGCATCAGCTGTTCGTAGGCGGCGTCGTCGTACTCGCGGTAGGGGTAGGCCCGCCGGAGGATTCCCCTGACCTCCGCCTCCGGCCGGGGGCCGTTGATCGCCATGCCGTAGACCTGCTGGGCGGCGACGTCCTGGGCGTTCTCGGGAACGAACACCCGGTCGACAAAGCCCTCCTCTGCCTTCTTCAGCATGACCGCACACTCGACGAGTTCGTCCCGGTCCAGCGCGACCACCCGGCCGGTGACCGTCTCGCCGAGCTGGTGACCCGCCCGCCCCACGCGCTGGAGCAGCGACGCGACGGACTTTGGCGAGCCCACCTGGACGACCAGGTCGAGGTGTGGCATGTCGATACCCAGCTCCAGGGAGGTGGAGGTAGTCACCACATCGAGTTCCCCCTCCTTGAGCTGCTTCTCGACGGCCTGCCGGCGGTCCTTCGAGAGGCTACCGTGGTGGCAGGCGGAGTTGTCCTCGTCGTACTGGAACTGTTCGCGGAGGTTGTGGAGCACCCGCTCGGCGCCCGAGCGGGTGTTGGTGAACACGAGCGTGTTGGTGTGGTCCGCCACCAGGTCGTGGAGCTGGTCGTAGAACCGGCCGGTGACCACCCCGCGGGGCGTGTTGATCAGGTCGTCAGTCGGGCAGGTGAGCTCCATGTCGAACTCCCGGACGAACCGGGTGTCGACGACCTCGTACTCCCGGGACGGGCCGCCGGGCTCCGCCCGTCCGACGAGGAACTCCGCCACCGTGTCCAGCGGTTCGACCGTCGCCGAGCAACCGACCCGGGTGGGCGAGCCGTCACAGAGGTGTTCGAGGCGCTCGAGCGAGACCGCCAGGTGCGTGCCACGCTTGTTCTCCGCGAGGCTGTGGATCTCGTCGACGATGACGTACTCGACGGTCTCGAGTTTCCGCTTGAACTTCGGCGAGTTCAGCAGGATGGCGAGCGTCTCGGGGGTGGTGTTGAGGATGTGGGGGGTCGTCTCCAGCATCGCCTGTCGGTCACTGCTGCTGGTGTCGCCGTGGCGGATCGCGTGACGGACCTCGACGTCCTCGTCGCGCCGGTCGAGTTTCTCGGTGATATCCGCCAGCGGCACCCCCAGGTTCCGGTGGATGTCGTTTGCCAGTGACTTTAGCGGCGAGACGTACAGGCAGTAGACACTGTTCTCGAGGCCCTCCGCACGGTCACGGGCGAACAGTTCGTTGATGATCCCGGTAAAGGAGGCGAGTGTCTTGCCGCTACCCGTCGGCGCACAGACCAGCGCGTTCTCACCCTCGTGGATCAGCGGAATCGCCTCCTTCTGTGGCGGGGTAAAGAACCCCCCGTTACCGGGGACGTAGCCGCCGAACTGTTCGACCCACCACTCCCGGACGACCGGGTCGAGCAACTCGAGTACGTCGGCGTCGTCGATATCGACGGTCTCGGGGTCGAAATCCACGTCCTGCTCGCCGAGCAGCGCGCGTCCTCCCATCTACCGTCCTCTTGGGCTGGGCGGGCTTGTGCGTTTGGCCACAGAGGCCTTCGAAGGGCGTGAAACCGGTGGCTATTTTCGCCCCCGGCACCCACTGTGAGGTATGCAGGTCCGGGACCGGCAGGATACCATGACCGAGGTTGCCGACAGTAGCGCGGAGCCCGAGGGGTGGCGTGCCATCGGCGGCGACCGCTCGGGGGGGATCGGTGAGGACCTGTCCATCGGTCACCCGGACACCGGTGTCTTCCAGGTGAAGACGTACGCACGAAACCTCTTGAAGGTCCAGGGCGTCGGGGCCAAGGTCGCAGGCCGGGTCGACGACGAGCTCGCACCGCTGTTCCCCGAACGCGGGGACGTGTCCGGGCACTTCGGGGTTCAGGCGCCGGTCGAGGAGGCGGCGGCCGAGGATGTGGCGACAGAGCTGGAGACGGTCGTCGAGACTCACGCGGAGGCCCCCACCTCACCGGAGGCGCTGTTCGACGACATCATGGACGCGGTGGACAGCCCCGCCTACGGCCCGATGGAGGTCGAGACGAACGACCGGCCGGGGACGATGGACGACCTCACCGACACCTTCGAGGAGGCCGAGGACCTGCTCGAGACGGAGTTCGAGGACGTCGTCGACGACGCCGTCGACCGGGGGTTCTACTGACCCGATGGCCGTTGCTGCCCTCGTCCGTGACTACTACGACACCCTCCGGGCCGGCGAGCCACTCTACCCCTTCTTTCGGGAGTCACCGGCGACCGTCAAGTACGGCCTCTCGGAGACGCTCCGGGGGTACGAGGCGGTCGCCGAGGGGCTGCGCGAGCAGACCCGGACGACGGCCGACTGGACCGTCGAGTCACAGCAGCTGACGGCCGGGGCCCGTGACGGGCCAGACGAGCTCGCCGGCGACGGCGCCGCGGACACGGCCGGGGGCGGTGACACCGCGGACGTTGTCTGTGGCTGGTTCGCCGACGACGTCGTGATGGCCTGGACGAACACCGACCGGCAGACCGACTACGAGTTCGAGACCCGCTGGAGCGGGACCGTCGTCGACGGCGAGTTCGCCGCCATGCACGTCAGTACGACAGAGGCGCTGTGATGGTCGGCCCGGTGGACAACACTGAGCGCATCGCCTTTCTCCGGAAGCTGAAGGTCGGGTTTGCCCTGCTCGTCGGATTCTCCGCCGGGCTGATGGGGCTTCAGACTGGTGGTGGGGTGGTCCTGCTGGCCGCCGCCCTCGTGGCCGGCAGTCTCACCGGCTGGTTTCTCGCCTGGCTCGCACTGCCGGGCGCAGACGACCTGAACACGCGGGGTGGCCGGGGCCCTAACCGGCGGTAGCAAGGCTCCGCGCCGTGCTCCTCGGTCCTCCATCTCACTCCGGCTCGACCGCGAAGGGGTCGGATTCGCGCCAGTCCCAGCCCGGGACCCTGGTCTGGAGCCCTGCCGCGAGCGCCGCATCGAGGTCGTCACCGCCGGCCGTGGCGCTGTCTGTGTGGACGTCCACGTAGTGAAACGTGGCCTCGGCGAGCAGCCGGAGCGGCTGTTGGCCGGCGAGCATCGCCGCGAGCTCTCGGCCGAGCAGTTCGTCGACGACAAAGCCAGGGTAGTCCGCCGTCACGTCTAGCTCGCGCAACAGGCCTGCGAGCGCGGCGACGTTCACGGCGAGTGCGCCATCGGCGAACACCGTCTCGAGCGTCTGTTCGTACTGCTGTTCGGTCACCTCGTCGACGTCGACGCCGAAGCTGGCACCGAGGTCGGTGCGGACGTCGTTGGCGAGGGTGACGACCCGGGGGCCGCGCTCGTGCAGGCGCTCGCACTCGTCGGCGACTGTCGCCGGCGTGAGGTGCATACCCGTGGTCACACCGCCGCCGGCTTAGTTCCGCTGTCGCTCCCGGGGCCGGGGTATTGCGAAGCCTTTTATAACCGGCGACGAATACGCCAGTACAGACGGTTTTCCGGGCCGTTCGCGGTCCCCGGAGGCGACCCCATCGGGGGAGAGACGCACCGAAACGACGCCTACTGCCACGTTCTGCGACCCGTGCGCGTTGCGGCGTCTCGCCGGATGTGGCGGGCAGGTCACCGATATATGAGTACGGTAGACAAGCGACTCGACGAGATGCGTAGCGAGGTCGAACAGGAGGTTCCCAGCGGTATCACGATAACGGAGGTGACGTACGAGGGGCCGGAGCTGGTTATCTACACCCGAGACCCGAAGAAGTTCGCCCAGGACGGTGACCTGGTCCGGCGGCTGGCCTCCAAGCTCCGCAAGCGGATCACGGTCCGGCCGGACCCCTCCTCGCTGGCCCCGCCCGAGGCCGCGGGCGAGGACATCGAGCGGATCATCCCCGAGGAGGCCGGGGTGGCCGACCTCGACTTTCACATCGACACCGGCGAGGTGGTCATCGAGGCGGAGAAACCCGGGATGGTCATCGGCCGCCACGGCTCCACGCTTCGGGAGATAACACAGGAGGTCGGCTGGACGCCGGAGGTCGTCCGGACCCCACCCATCGAGTCCTCGACGGTCTCGAACGTCCGCAACTTCCTGAAACAGGAGCGCGACGAGCGCCGGGATATCCTCGAACGGGTCGGCCGCCAGATCCACCGCGAGGAGATGTCGGACGACGAGTGGGTCCGGATCACGACACTCGGCTGTTGCCGGGAGGTCGGCCGCGCTGCCTTCATCCTCTCGACCCCGGAGACGCGTATTCTGATCGACTGCGGTGACAAGCCGGGGGCGCCCGACGACGTCCCCTACCTGCAGGTGCCCGAGGCGCTTGGCGCCGGTGCGAACACGCTCGACGCCGTCGTGTTGACCCACGCCCACCTCGACCACTCCGCGCTGATCCCGCTGCTGTTCAAGTACGGCTACGACGGGCCGATCTACACCACCGAGCCGACGCGGGACCTGATGGGCCTGCTCCAACTCGACTACCTCGACGTTGCCGCGAAGGATGGCCGGGCCCCGCCCTACGAGAGTGAGATGGTCCGGGAGGCGATCAAACACACCGTCACACTGGAGTACGGCGACGTCACCGACATCGCCCCCGACATCAAGCTCACCCTGCACAACGCCGGCCACATCCTCGGGTCATCGATCTGTCACTTCCACGTCGGCGACGGGCTCTACAACGTCGCCTTCTCGGGTGATATCCACTACGAGGACACCCGCCTGTTCAACGGCGCGGTCAACGAGTTCCCCAGGGTGGAGACGCTCGTCCTCGAATCGACCTACGGCGGGCGCAACGACTACCAGACCGACCAGGAGGACTCCGAGCGCAAGCTCAGACACATCATCCGGAACACCCTCGAACGGGACGGCAAGGTCCTCATCCCGGCGTTCGCGGTCGGCCGCTCACAGGAGATCATGCTCGTACTGGAGGAGGCAATGCGCGAGGGTGAGATCCCCACCGTGCCGGTGCACCTCGACGGGATGATCTGGGAGGCAACGGCCATCCACTCCACCTACCCGGAGTATCTTCGGGACGACCTCCGGGACCGGATCTTCCACGACGACGAGAACCCCTTCCTGGCCGACCAGTTCAACCACATCGACGCCGGCGAGGACGAGCGCCGCGAGGTCGCCGACGGCGACCCCAGTATCGTCCTCTCCACGTCGGGGATGATCGAGGGTGGACCGATCATGTCCTGGCTCGAACACCTCGGCAAGGACAGCGACTCCACACTGACCTTCGTCGGCTACCAGGCACAGGGGACGCTCGGTCGGGCCATCCAGAGTGGCCGCGACGAGATCCCCTTCGGCAACGACCGGACCGGCCGCAGCAAGACCCTGACCCTCCGGATGGACGTCGAGACGGTCGACGGCTTCTCCGGCCACGCCGACCGGCAGGGTCTCGAGAACTTCGTGCGCACGATGAACCCCCGGCCGGAGAAGGTGCTCTGTGTCCACGGTGACGAGTCGAGCGCCCAGGACCTCTCCTCGGCGCTGTATCACGACTACAACATGCGCACCTTCGCGCCGAAGAACCTGGAGACCTTCCGCTTTCTCTGAGTCGGCGTTTCTTCCATCGGGTGGCTGTCACAGTCTCAGACCCTCCGTTTAGCCCCGCGGCCGGTTCGGTCGGAGGAGAGCCATCTCACGCCGTGCCGTTGCCCGTAATCCTTATCTGAAACTGTAAAGTACGTTTTACTGTAAAACGCTCTTTACGACAAGAGCGTTTGACGGACCCACCGATGGCAACAACAAAGGACACACACGGACCGAACGTATCGGCCGGCGCCGGGGTGCTGTTTGGCGCCGGAGCAGCCGCTCTGGGCGTCCTCTCGGCCTCGCGCCCGCTCGTCGGCGTTGCACTGTACCTGGTGGCGGCGGCGGCGTCACTCGTGCTCTGGTACGGCGCCGGCCCGGAGCCGCCGGTCGGTGGCGGGGTTGCCGAGGCCTCACCCGCGGACGCGACACTGGGGAGCCTTGGCGTCGCCTCCGCGGTGGTCTTTCCCGCGCTGGTGGCCGCCGACGGGCTGGGCTACTTCACCTGGACGGGGCTGACCACGGGGATTGCGCTCACCGTGGCCGGCGTCTACCTGGTCTTCGGCGGGTTCTCGCTACTGGAACTGGTGCGCAGCCGGGAGCGGTGAGCGGGCTCCTCGACCGGCCCTCACGGGCCAGGCGTCTGGTCGGAGGGCTGACCGTACTCGGCGGGGTCGCCCTCGCCGGGTTCACCGTCCTCGAGCGCCCGCTCGTCGGCGTCGGGGTCTACGTTGCGACCATGCTCGGGGTGGTGGTCGTCCGGTCACAGGCAACAGCGCCGATGTTCGACGAGCGCGACGAGACCGTCTCCCGGGAGGCCGCACAGTGGACGCTCACCCTGTTCGGGTTGGGGTCCGCGGGTGTGTTCCCGGCTCTGACTGTCGCGTGGGGGGTGGGGCTGTTCGAGTGGGAGCCCTGGAGCACCGCCATTGCCCTGTTCGTGGCCGTCCTGTTCCTGACCTACGGCGCCTTCCTCGTCGCGTTCAACTGGCGGAGGTAGCCGGTATGGACAACTCACTGGGCGAGTACCGTGGGCAGTTCGGCGTCAGTCAGCGGGAACTCGCCGAGTATATCGGGGTGACACGGCAGACCATCAACGCCGTCGAGGGGGACCGGTACGACCCGTCGGTCGAACTCGTCTTCAAGCTCGCGGCGTTTTTCGAGTGTTCGGTCGACGACCTCTTTCACCCCGATATCGCGGTCGAGACGACCGCCTCGGAGACCGGGGACTGACCGCGGTGTGTGCGCCCAGCACGGGACAGCACCCCGCCGCGGCTACAGCGGCTCCGCGCCGTCGATGACCCCCTGTGCACGCTCCAGTAGCGCGGGGACGGCCGTCTCCAGCTCCGCAAAGCCGGGGCGGTCGGAGGCCTCGGTCAGGTGGCGCAGATAGTACCCCTCGAAGACGGTCGCGGCCTCGAACAGCGCGAGCGTGCGGTAGAAGCGGTCGTCGGCAAACGCCCGGCCCGTCGCGTCCTCGTAGCGCTCGACCAGGTCCGCCCGGGAGTGGTAGCCGTCACGGCAGGTGAACCGTGGTGCGAACTCGAAGGGGAGCCCACAGGCCTCACTCTCCGTCTCGAACCAGAACGCGAGCAGTCGGCCGAGGTCAGTAAGCGGGTCGCCGAGCCCGCCGCGCTCCCAGTCGAGGACGCCAACGACCGCCGGCGGCGTCTCCGGGGTAAGCTTCACGTTGCCAAGCGTGTAGTCACCGTGGACGAGTGTCCGGTCGACGTCGCCCGGAACGGCCGTTGCTAACCAGTCACCGACCGCCTCGGCCCCCGGGACCTCGCGGTCGGTCCGCTCGCGGTAGCCGGCAAAGCGTTCGCGCCAGTCCTCGACCCGGTCGGCGAGTCCGCGGTCGAGCGCCACGTCGGCGTCAGTGGCCCCGTCGGCCATCTGCGCGTCCTCGAGGTCGACCGCGTGGACCTGGGCGAGCGTGTCGACCAACTGTTCGCCCACACGCCGGCGGTTTGTCCCCTCGACGTAGGCCATCGGCTCGCCGTGACGGAGCACCTTCCCGTCCAGCCGCTCGACGACGGTAAACGGTGCGCGGGCGACCCCTTCGTCGGCGACAGCCAGGACAGGTCGAGGGGTGGGGAGGTCGGTCCATTCCAGGGCCTCTAACAGGCGGAACTCCCGGAGGAGGTCGTGTGCCGCCGCCGGCGCGCCGGCGAGTGGCGGCCGCTGGACGACGAAGCGTCGGTCACCCCACATCAGAAAGAGTGTCTCGTTTCCGAGCCCGGGGTCGTGTGGCGAGAGCGCCCAGAAGTCCGGCTCCCCGAGCGTCTCCGCGAGTGCGGCGTAGAGCCCCTCGGTGTCCAGATACTGACTCGCGCCGCCGACCTCGGCGTCGCTCATCTGCCCCCTCCCCGCGCGGTAACGGCCCCGTTGGCCCCCGACAAGCGGGCGACCGGCTCCCTGTCGTCGTGGTGGCGCGGTCCCGGCGTAGCCACCAGCGTCTCCGTGTGCGTCACAGCGCGCAAATCTGGCATACCTGTGGGTAGTGCTGCCCACTCTTGGCTGTTCGGCTTCGTCGGTCGGGTGTGTCGGCCCGCGAGCGGCCCCCGGTCCGTGGGCCGGCGTCACGCGTGCGTCAGACACACGTCAGACGGAGCCTCAGGCTTTAAGCCCGCCGAACACGCGTCGAAGACTGTGCCGATATTTCGCTCGGACCCACTCGACGAACTGGTCATCCCGGACGGGACCCACGTCGAGGAACACGACCTCGTGACCGACGGTGACGTCCTCATCGGCGGGCAGAGCCACGTGGAGTTCGGGGTCCGCGGAGGGAACGTCATCGCGGGCGAACGCGTCGGCTTCGGCGGCACCATCGAGGCCGCAGGCGACTGTCGGCTGGACATGTGGTGTGAGGTCGACGGCGACGTCCTCGTCGGGGAGGACGCCTACCTCGGCGAGCGCGTCCACGTCGGCGGCCAGCTGAAGGTCGCCGGCGACCTCGACATCGGCGATGACGTCGACATCGACGACGGCTTCGAGGCCGCGGGGTGGATCGTCATCCGCAACCCCATGCCGACGATCACCTTTCTGTTCGTCTACCTCTCACAGCTGTTGCGGATCGGCGAGGAGGAGGCCGCCGAGGAGATGCTGGAGGCGCTGATGAGCGACGAGCGCGAGCACCAGCCCGTCGTTATCCCGCGGTCTGCCCGGGTGGGCGACGACGCCTGGCGGGTCTCGACCCCCGGACGGGTCGGCGACGACTGCCGGCTCCACGGCAACGTCCGCGCCGAGTCGCTGGTCGTCGGCCGGGACAACGAGGTCTTCGGCAGCCTCCGCGCGAAGGAGGGGGTGACCGTCGGGGCCGGCACCGAGGTGACCGGGAACGTCACCACCCGGTCGGGGACGGTCCGTATCGGCCCCGGTGTGGAGGTTCGCGGGGACATCTCCGGGGACTACGTCGAGGTCCACCACGACGCGACTGTCGAGGGGGCGATCCGTGCCCGCGACGAGATGTCGATGGTTTCGGAGCCGGTCCTGGACGACGAGGTGGTCACGGGGGCGAGGCCGGCGGCCGAGCCGGAGTCGGTGCCGGAGCCCGACCCGACGCCGGCGATCACCCGGACCGACCGGAGCGGCGGCGGGCAGACGGCAGACACCGACGACGACGGCAAAGCGACGGGTCCCGAGGCAGGGACCCCGGAGTGACCGTGACCCTGCCTTTCCCCGGAGGCTGTGTGGGTGACCGACAGGGTGTCAGCAACGCCCGCTCGCCGCTGTGTCAGTAACCGAAAGGGGCTTTTCGCCGTCCCGAGTAGCCCGGGTATGCTCTCCCTCGCGCTTGCCGGCAAGCCAAACGCCGGCAAGTCCACGTTCTACACGGCGGCCACGATGGCCGAGGTGGAGGTGGGTAACTACCCGTTCACGACGATCGACCCGAACCGCGGGGTCAGCCACGCCCGGACGGAGTGTCCCTGCCTCGACCGCGACCGGCGGTGTGACAGCGACAACTGCCGGGCGGGCAAACGCTACGTCCCGGTGGAGTTGCTCGACGTCGCGGGGCTCGTCCCGGGGGCCCACGAGGGGCGCGGGCTGGGCAACCAGTTTCTGGACGAACTCACCACCGCCGACGCCATTCTCCACGTCGTCGACGCTTCGGGTGGGACGAACGCCGAAGGCGAGCCCGTCGAGGTTGGCGAGCACGACCCCGTCGAGGACCTCGCCTTTATCGAGACGGAGATGGACCGCTGGCTCGCCGGGATCGTCGCCGACAACTGGGAGGGGGTCAAGCGTCAGTCCCGGTCGCCCGACTTCGACATCGACGAGGCGCTGACAGGGATGCTGACCGGCGTCGGCGCGACGGCCGCGGACGTCGGGGCGGTGTTACGGGCGGTCGACTACCCCTCGGACCCACGGGAGTGGGACGAGGAGGACCGCCGCCGGCTGGCCTCGGCGGTTCGGGAACGGACCAAGCCGGTCGTCGTCGTGGCGAACAAGGCCGACATCGCGCCGGCGGGGGCGGTCGACCGACTCCGCGAACACGCAGAGCGGGTCATCCCGGCGACCGCAGAGGGGGAGCTCGCGCTCCGGCGAGCCGCCGAGGCGGGGCTGGTTGACTACGACCCCGGTGACCCCGACTTCGAGGTGTCGGGCGAGCTGAACAACCAGCAGAAGCAGGGGCTCGAACAGGTCCGGGCGGTGATGGAACGCGACGGCGGGACGGGCGTCCAGGCGGCGCTTGACACCGCCGTTGGCGACCTACTGGACCGGATCACCGTCTACCCCGTCGAGAACGAGACCCGGTGGACCGACGGCCAGGGCCAGATGCTTCCGGACGCCCACCTGCTCCCTGCCGGTGCGACCCCGCCGGACCTTGCCTACGCCGTGCACTCGGACATCGGCGAGGGCTACCTCTACGCCGTCGACGCCCGGCGGGACCGGCAGGTCGGCGAGGACCACGAGCTCTCCGAGGGTGACGTGGTCAAGGTAGTCAGCTCGAACTGAGTGTCACGCGCGGGGGTCAGACAACGGCGGCGACGTAGCCGTCGATGAGGAAAAATACCACCTGGTAGGCGGCATAGGCAAAGGTGACCAGACCGGCGGCAAGTGCTCCTTTTGGGCGGTCGAGCGGGACATCACGGCGGGCCTCGGCCTTCCGGGCCTCGAACTCGAAGAAGTCGGTGAGAAAGACGGTCAACACGAGCACGGACATGACCATGCCGGCGTGGGCGTCGAGGGTCAGGTAGTACAGTGAGACGACGACCAG
>JAQCNN010000251.1 GCA_028275005.1 Salinirussus sp. | reverse complement strand
CGCGAGGACTTCCAGCAGGCCCTGCGCCGGGTGATGGAGCAGTACTACGAGGCCACCCAGTTCGTCATCGCGACCCGCCAGCCCTCCGCGCTGATCCCGCCGATCCGCTCGCGGTGTTTCCCCGTCCCCGTCCGGGCGCCCGCACAGGCGGAGGTCGTCGAGGTGCTCGGGTCCATCACCGAGGCCGAGGGCGTCGACTCCGACGAGGACGGGCTGGCTTACGTTGCGGAGGCCGCCGAAGGGGACCTCCGGCGGGCGGTCCTGAACACGCAGACCACCCACGAACAGGAGGGGGCGGTGACGATGCAGGCGGCCTACGAGACGCTTCAGTCCGTCGGCGTCGACGAGCGGGTCGGCGAGATGCTCGCGGCCGCGGAGGCGGGGGAGTTCACCGACGCCCGGTCGACGCTCGATGACCTGCTGGTCGATGAGGGCTACAGCGGGGGTGAGGTGCTCGAGGACGTGCTGACGGTCGCGCGGTCGCGGTACGGCGAGACGAAGCTCGCCCGCCTGCACCGGCTCGCCGGGGGGGTCGACATGGACCTACACGAGGGGACGAACGACCGGCTGCACGTGAGCCACCTCCTCGCCGAGATCGGCGAACTCGCGGACGGTCGTGAGTGAACGACCGGCTGCACGTGAGCCACCTCCTCGCCGAGATCGGCGAACTCGCCGAGAGGTAGGACCGGCGGGGGTTACCAGTCGAAGCCCTCGTGGACGGCCCGACCCGCCTCGTTCAGAACGGGGCCGACGACCTCCGTGGTTCCGTCGAGGATCTCGGCGGAGCTGACGGGCGGGTTTCGCCCGGTGAACTCCTGGAGTTCGTCACCGGCGACACTGTAGACCACTCGGCCGAGCCGGGCGTGACGGATACCGCCGGCACACATCGGACAGGGTTCGGTGCTGGTGTACATGGCCGTCTCCGCGCGTGCGTCGGAGTCGAGTTCGCGGCGGGCCCGTGCCGCGAGGTCGAGTTCGGGGTGACGACGGACGTCCTCGGCGGTGACAACCCGGTTCGAGGCCTCCGCGATGAGCTCGTCGTCCCGGACGAGGACGGAGCCGAAGGGACGGTCGCCGCGGTCGGCTGCCTCGCCGGCGAGCGCAACCGCGCGGCGCATGTGTGACTCGTGGTCGAAGTCGTCGAACTGTGGCATGACCTACACCTCGGGCCGGAGGAACAAGTAGGCGCGGAACGCGGTGGGGGTCAGTCCTCGACGAGGATATACCGCGGGCCGGGCTCCTCGACGAGGCGGCCCTCCGCCGCGAGGGCGGAACAGGTCTCGCGGATCACACTCGACGCGACATCGATGCCGTCGCGCGCAAGGAGCCGCTGGAGCCGGCCGGCCGAGACCGGCCCGTCGACATCGGCGGCTTCCAGGACACTGACGATACGGTCGGGGAGGTCGTCCGGGGCGTCGGCCTCGGGCATGTCCGTCGGTTCGTCCGCGAGGTGGTTGAGTGTACCGCCGGAGAGCCAGACGGGGTCCGGACAGCGCTCGAAGCTCATCGTCCGCCCTCGGGGCACCGGGCGGAGGGGTCGACGCTAGTTGCCGGTCCATCTCGGTATGTCATGGTTAACCATACCAATACTCTACGGGGTATTAAGCCTGTCGAGCAGCGCGGGGCCCGGCGGACGGAGCCCGGCGGCCGGGGTCGGCCACCACAACCGATTTAGGGGCACCCTGTCCAGAGATGTGCACGTATGACACGCCACCGGCGAGCGGGGAAGACCCTCCAGCCCCGCGGGACTGAGCGGCGGCGCCCGGCGCGGGGGGAGCAATGAGCGACGGACCCTTCGACCGGCGGGAGCTCTCGACGGCGGAGCTCCGCGAGCGGCTGCGGGCGGCAAAGCAGGCCGTCGGGGACGAGCGCCGGGAGGCCGCCATCCAGCGACAGCACGACGACGACAAGCTCACGGCGCGCGAGCGGGTCGCGTATCTCTGTGACGACGGCAGCTTCGACGAGTACGGGCGACTCGCCGGGCCGGCGCCGACGACACCCGAGACCCAGGACTGGGAGCGGGAGGACGCGCCGGCCGACGGGGTCGTGACCGGGCTCGGCCGGGTCGACGGGCGGCCGGTCGCGGTTGCGGCGACCGATTTCACGGTGAAAGGCGGGTCGCTAGGTCACACCGGTGGCTCGAAGCTCCGGCGGGTCGGCGGGCTCGCGCTCCGGCGGGGGTTCCCGCTTGTCTTCCTCCACGACGGCGGCGGCCACCGGATCCAGGAGGGGCTCGACGCCCGACCCTACGCCTCCGGCGGCGATTTCGTCTTCCAGACGAAGCTGTCGGGGTGGGCACCGCAGGTGTCGGCGATGATGGGGCCGGGGTTTGCCGCCCCGACGAACTACGCCGCGTCGTGTGATTTCGTCCCGATGGTCGAGGGGACGTCGACGATGGGTGTCGCCGGCCCCTCGCTGGTGGAGGCGGCGCTGGGCGTCGACCTGAGCAAGGAGGAGATCGGCGGCGCACAGTTCCAGACCGCGGCCACCGGGATGGCCGACGCCGCATACGAGGACGACGAGGCCTGTCTCGACGCAGTCAAAGCCTTTCTCTCCTATCTCCCCACGAACGCCGCCGAGTCCCCGCCTGTCGACGAGGGCTGGGCGAACCCGCCGGCGGAGGCGGTCGCGGGGTTAGCCGACCTCATCCCGACAGAGACCGACCGCGGCTACGACATCTACCGGGCCATCGAGGGGGTGGCCGACCGCGATTCCTTCTTCGAACTGAAGGCCCAGTACGCCCGCAACATCGTGACCGGGTTTGCCCGTCTGGAGGGCCAGCCCGTGGGTATCGTCGCCAACAACCCCCGGATCAAGGCCGGGACCTTCGACGTGCCCGCCTGTGACAAGGCCTCCCGCTTTATCAGCCTGTGTGACGCCTTTGGGCTCCCACTACTCTTCCTGATGGACGTCCCTGGGGTGTTGCCCGGGCCGGACGCCGAGCGCCAGGGGATCGCCCGCCACTCCGGAAAGGTGCTGTTCGAGGTCAACCGTGCGACCGTTCCGAAGGTCAGCGTCGTACTCCGTCGGGGCTACGGCTTCGGCTACGTCCTGATGGCCGGCGGGCGCTCGACGGACAACGAACTGACCGTCGTCTGGCCCACCGCCGAGGTCGCCGCGATGGGGATCGAGGGGGCCGTCGACATCGTCTACGGCGACGAGATCGACGCCGCCGACGACCCCGAGCAGCGCCGCGAGCAGTTGGTCCGGGAGTTCATCAACCGGACCGGCGCCGTCCGTGCGGTCGAGGGGTTCGGCGTCGACGCGGCGGTCGACCCGACGGAGACCCGCCGGTGGGTCCGCAATACGCTGCAACGGTCCGGGACGACCCACGAGGAGGAGTGGCCCCCAAAAAAGCACGGGATCAATCCGCTGTGAGCATGGCAGGGGACGCCCACCCGGCCGACGACGGGTCGATGGCACCCCGAGAGGCGGGGAGACAGGTCGGGCGGGAGGGTGTGACGGTCGACGGAAACCCGACGAGACGGGAGCTGACAGCCGTGTTGGCGGCCGTCGACACCGCCCGCCGTCGGCCGGTCGCGAGCGAGCCCGGCGAGTCGGCCGGTGGTGCGGGCGGCCCCGATGGTGTAGACACCGCGGGTGTCGGTACGGACCCCGCCGGGATGGGGACGGGCTCGACCAGCCGCGAGCGGGTCGCCCACGAGCGGCGGTGTCCGGTCTGTCGGGAGCGGTACGACTCGAGGCGCCCCCTGGACGGGACAGCGAGTGTGCGGACCACAGGGCGGGGGGTATCGACGGTCTGTGTCGACCCCGAGTCGAGGCTGGTGTACGTCCACTCGCCCGCGCCGCGGTGAGCGCGGCTGTGGAGCCGGTCCCGCGAGCCGCGTCACAGACCGACACAGCGTGGCGGTTTCCGGCCGTGTGCGGCTTCGAAATCCTTTTATCCGATTCGCCGGGACTCTATACCAACATGGATATCGACATCGTCAGCGAGGACGGAAATCCGATGTTACACCGGACGGACGTCAGGTTCGAGGTGACACACGAGGACGCCACCCCGTCGCGACTCTCCGTGCGGGACTCGCTCGCGGCAAAGCTCAACAAGGACGCCGAGGAGGTCGTCGTCCGCAAGCTCGATACGAAGTTCGGGATGCGGACGACCGTCGGTCACGCGAAGGTCTACGAGACCCCCGGACACGCAAAGAACGTCGAGCAGGACCACATGCTCGACCGCAACAAGATCAGTAGCGACGGGGCCGACAGCGACGCCGGGGCGGAGGCCGAGGGAGCATGAGCCGCTACGAACTCTACGGCAAGGACGGCACCACCGACCGCGAGCAGTGCCCCCGCTGTGGCGACGTCTTCCTCGCGGCCCACGACGACCGCCAGCACTGCGGGCAGTGTGGCTACACCGAGTGGGACTGAGGGGCCCAACCGGCCCGAGCAGGGACAGACCGCTCGTGAGGAACACCACCGGGAGAACAGGAGGGGCCCCCAGCCCCGGCACCGGAACGAGCCAACACCGGTCGGTAAGAACTTACCACAGGCGCCGGAAGCGAGCCTATGTCACAGGACAGCGGGGTTCACGACCTGACGGCAACGGGACTGGCACGGCAGATCCGCGACGGCGACCGCTCGCCGGTCGAGGTGGTCGACGCCACCCTCAGTCGGATCGAGGCGCGCAACGACCGGACAAACGCCTTCGTCACGGTCACCGACGAGCGGGCCCGGGAGGCTGCCCGCGAGGCCGAGCGGGCAATCGCGGCCGGCGAGCCGCTGGGGCCGCTGCACGGTGTCCCCGTCGCGGTGAAGGACCTAGACGACGTCGCGGGCGTCCGGACGACAAACGGCTCACTGCTGTTTGAGGACTTCGTCGCCGAGGAGAACTCGGTGTTCGTCGACCGACTGCTGGAGGCGGGTGCCATCGTCGTCGGCAAGACCAACACCCCGGAGTTCGGGCTGGGCTGCTGGACACACAACCGCGTCGCCGGCAACACCGCGACACCCTTCGACCTGGACCGCATTTCGGGGGGTTCCTCCGGGGGTGCGGGTGCGGCGCTTGCCGACCGGCTGGTGCCGATCGCCCAGGGCTCGGACACCGGTGGGTCGATCCGGACGCCCGCCTCGTGCTGTGGCGTGGTCGGGGTCAAGCCGACCTACGGTCGGGTCGCCGCCCCCCGTCGGCCCGACGCATACATCTCACACACCCCCTTCTCACACCTCGGACCGATGGCACGGACGGTCGACGACGCCGCGCTCATGCTGGAGGTGATGGCCGGCCCGCACCCGAAGGACCCCTTTTCGGCGCCCGATGACGGGACCGACTTCCGGGCCGCCACGGACCGCCCGGTCGACGACATGAAAATCGCATACTCGCCGGACCTGGGGGCGTTCCCGGTCGAGGACGACGTTCGGGAGGTCGTCGGCGACGCCGTCGGCGCCTTCGCGGACGCTGGCGCGACCGTCGAGGAGGTCGACGGCCCGGTCGACCTGAGCCACGACGAGATTATGGACACCTACTACACCTTCGCGACGGTGCTGTGGGAGTCACTGTTCGACACACTGGAGGAGGATGGGCTGGACCCACGCGGCGAGGACCGCGACCGACTCGTCGACTCCACCGTCGAGACCATCCTGGAGAGCGAGAGTGTCTCCACCTGGGAGTATGCGGCGGCCAACCGCAAGCGTACCCAGGTCTACGACTCACTCCGTGAGACACTCGCCGAGTACGACCTACTGGTGACGCCAACCCTCGGCGTGATACCCTTCGAACACGGCGACCTCCCCGAGACCGTCGCCGGCCAGTCCGTCGACAGGCGGCGGGGCTGGCTGCTCACCCAACCGTTCAACTTCAGCGGCCACCCCGTCGCCTCGGTGCCCGCGGGCTTCGCCGACGGGCTCCCCGTGGGGATGCAGGTCGTCGGGAGCCGCTTCGCCGAGGAGGACGTCCTCGCGGGGAGTGCGGCCGTCGAGCGACAGCGCCCCTGGCACGACGCCTACCCGGAGTAGGCGGCAGGGACCGCGACCGTCAGCGTCTTTTCGGTCGGTGGCCCACAGACGCTCATGCGTGTGCTGGGTATCGAGGGGACCGCCTGGGCCGCCAGCGCCGCCGTCTACGACAGCAACGGCGACACGGTCGACACCGAGACCGAGGCCTACGAGCCCGACAGCGGCGGTATCCACCCTCGCGAAGCCAGCGAACACATGGCCGAGTACCTGCCACAGGTCATCGAGACGGTACTGGCCCGGAACCGCGTCGACGAGGGGGGCGAGGACACCGGCGACGACGGGGGTTCGGCGGCCATCGACGCCGTTGCCTTCTCTCGGGGTCCCGGTCTCGGCCCGTGTCTGCGCGTGGCCGGCACCGCGGCGCGGGCGCTCGCCCAGCGGCTGGCCGTCCCGCTCGTGGGGGTCAACCACATGGTCGCCCACCTGGAGGTCGGGCGCCACCGGTCGGGCTTTTCGGCGCCGGTCTGTCTGAACGCCTCCGGCGCGAACGCCCACGTCCTGGCCTACCGGGGCGGTCACTACCGCGTACTCGGGGAGACGATGGACACCGGGGTCGGCAACGCCATCGACAAGTTCACCCGGCATCTGGGCTGGTCTCACCCTGGCGGCCCGAAGGTCGAGGCCCGCGCGCTGGAGGGGGAGTACTCCGAACTCCCGTACGTCGTCAAGGGGATGGACTTCTCGTTTTCAGGGGTCGCCTCCGCTGCCCAGGCGGCCGTCGACGATGGGGTGCCCGTCGCGGACGTCTGTTGTGGGCTCCAGGAGACGGTGTTCGCCATGCTGACCGAGGTGGCCGAGCGCGCGCTCGCGCTCACCGGGCGGACGGAACTGGTCCTCGGGGGCGGTGTGGGGCAGAACGACCGGCTCCGGGGGAT
>JAQCNN010000247.1 GCA_028275005.1 Salinirussus sp. | reverse complement strand
GGGAACGCAAGCCGTTTGACCGCCGCTGCCCTACTGTGTGTAGTGACCGAACCCGACAGCGAGCGCCGGAGCGGTGAGGGCCCCGACGACGAGCGCGACGCCTTCTTCGACGCCCTGGAGGCGGTCGGTCGCCCGCTCGTGACCGCCACGCGGTACGCCCAACAGCGGGAGGCCAGCCAGGAGGAGGCGAGTGACCGACTGGCTGCGCTGGCGGCCGAGGGCGACATCGAGCGGCTGGACGTGTCGGCGGACCCCGTGGTCTGGTACCCCAGCGAGTGGCAGGACCTGGCGAGTCGCGAGCGGGTGATCGTCTTCCCGGAGCGACGACAGCTGGTCGTCGACCAGCCGACACAGTTCACCCGGGCACAGCTCTCCCAGTTCGCCCACCTCGTCGACACCACCGGGTCGGGCTCGTATCTCTACGAACTCCGCCGCGAGGACGTCTGGCAGGCCCCCTACGAGTCGCTGTCGGGGCTCATGGCGACGGTCAGGGACGTCCTTCCGGAGCGCGAGCCCGCCCTCTCGGAGTTCATCGCCGACCAGTGGAAGCGCGCAAACCAGTTCGTCCTCCGGACCCACGAGGACGGCTACACCGTTCTGGAGGCCGAGACGGCCGAGCTGATGGGCAACGTCGCCCGCGAGCAACTCGACGACGGTCAGCTCCGGGCGCCGATCGACGAGGAGACCAGCTGGGTCGCCGCGGAGAAGGTCGCCGCGGTCAAGCGCACCCTCTACGAGGCGGGGTACCCCGTCCGCGACGAGCGCGACCTCGAGACCGGTGAGCCGCTCCCCGTGGAGATAGACCTCGACCTTCGGGGCTATCAGCAGGAGTGGGTCTCGCAGTTCCTCGAGCGGAAATCCGGGGTGCTGGTCGGCCCGCCGGGTAGCGGCAAGACGGTCGCCGCGATGGGTATCCTCGCCGAACTCGAGGGGGAGACACTGATCCTCGTTCCCGGCCGGGAGCTGGCGGGGCAGTGGCGCGATGAGCTGCTCACGCACACGAGCCTCGAACCCGACCAGGTCGGGGAGTACCACGGCGGGACAAAGGAGGTCCGGCCGGTGACTATCGCCACCTACCGGAGTGCAGGGATGGACGAGCACCGGCAACTGTTCGACAGCCGGGAGTGGGGGCTGGTGGTCTACGACGAGGTCCACCACATCCCGAGCCCGGTCCATCGCCGGAGTGCGGACCTACAGTCCCGGGCCCGGCTGGGGCTCTCGTCGACACCCGTCCGGGAGGACGACCGCGAGGAGGAGATCTACACGCTCGTTGGCCCGCCCATCGGCACCGACTGGGACGCACTGTTCGAGGAAGGGTTTGTCGCCGAGCCCGAGGTGGAGATCCGGTACGTCCCCTTCGCCGACGAGGCCGGTGACGCCTACGCCGCGGCGGATGGCCACGAGCGCCGGCAGGTCGCCGCCGCGAACCCCGCGAAAACGGCGGAGGTCGAGCACCTGCTGGGCCGCCACCCACAGACAAAGGCGCTGGTCTTCGTCGAGTACCTGGAGCAGGGGCGGGCGCTCGCGGC
>JAQCNN010000116.1 GCA_028275005.1 Salinirussus sp. | reverse complement strand
TCGTGGTCGTACTGGCGGTAGACCCACCGCTTCGAGGCGGTGTTCGGGCTCGCAACCACGGCTTCCAGGGCCACCTCAACGTCGACGGCGGGCAGGTCCCGCTCGGGTGTCGGCGGCTCGTCGCTCGGCAGGTCGTTCATCGGCGCGCCCTCGCCGAGGAACTCGGCGTCGGCCTCCACGACCGTCTCCCGCCCCCCGTTCGCGCCAACGAAGGTGCAGACGTAGTCGCCGTCGGTGACCTCACCGACAACGGACGCGCCGAGGTCGTACCGTTCGGCGATGGTCCGGACACGCTCGACATTCTCCGGGCGGACCTCGTAGACCATCCGCTCCTGGGACTCCGAGAGCAGGACCTCCAAGGCGTTCATGTTTGGCTCGCGCTGGTGGACGGCGTCGAGTTCGATTCGGGCGCCGAGCCCGCCCTTTGCGACGAGTTCGGTGGAGGCCCCGCCCAGCCCGGCGGCACCCAGGTCCCGGGCCGACTCGACCAGCCCCTCGTCGAGTAGTTGCTCGTTGGCCTCGATGAGCAGCTTCTCGGTGTAGGGGTCACCGACCTGGACCGCGGGGCGGTCCTCGGTTTCGGCGTCCTCGGAGAGGTCCTCGCTGGCGAAGGAGGCCCCGCCGAGCCCGTCCCGGCCGGTCCCGTTGCCGACGAGGACGAGCGCGTTGCCCGGCTGCTGGGCCTCGGCCGTCACCAGCCGGTCCGGGTCGTCGATCAGCCCGATGCAGGCCACATTCACCAGCGGATTCCCCTCGTAGCCGTCGTGGAAGGCGACACTCCCGGCGACGGTAGGGACACCGATACAGTTGCCGTAGTGGCTGATCCCCTCGACGACCCCCTCGAAGAGGTAGCGGGCGTGGTCGTCCTCGAAATCGCCGAAGTACAGCGAGTCCGCCAGCGCAATCGGGTACGCGCCCATCGAGAGGGTATCACGGACGATCCCGCCGACGCCGGTCGCCGCGCCGTCGAACGGGTCGACGTAGGAGGGGTGGTTGTGACTCTCGATCCCTAGCGTGATGTAGGTGTCCCCGTCCTCGTCGCCCCCTGTTGGGAGGGCAACGACGGCGGCGTCGTCACCGGGGCCGACGACGACCTGCTCGCCCTCGCTGTCGAACGCATCGAGCAGCGGCCGCGAGGAGCGGTACGCGCAGTGCTCGCTCCAGAGATTCTCGAAGAGTGCTGCCTCGGCTGCCGTGGGCTCGCGGCCGAGTTCCTCAACAACGAGCTCCCGGTCCGCGTCGGCAAGCGCCATACCCTCGGTTGCTCCAGCCGATTCAAAGTGCTTTCCATGCGCGCCCGGGCACACACCGACAGTGCCCGGCGCCTCCGCTCTGTGGGTTCGTCACAAAATGCTCGCTCAGGGATTTGAACCCCGGTCATCGGCTGTCTTCCAATCCGGTGTCGACCGAAATTGTCGAAAGGCCGATATGATTGGCCGGACTACACCAAGCGAGCCTCTGTGGTTCGAACGAGACTGTCTAGTCAAATAAATCCACCACTTCTCTGCCGGTGCTGGATTGTCGCCGAGTTCGATATCACTGTGCTCGACAGACATGTGACATGGGCGACAGGGTATGACGAGACCTCGTGGGTGTGTGGTTCTCGCCGGTCATCCCGCGTCGCCTGATTTCGAACTTGTTCATCCACTTTCGGGTCGCTCTGGCAGACACTCCGCATTGTTCTGCACTCTCCTGCTGTGTGAGACCCTCCTCCCAGTGCTGCTCACGGAGACAGTCCTCGTCCCGGTAGGCCTCGACATAGCGTGAATGGTCCTGTCTCCGGGTAAAAAAGTAACCTATCTGTTCAATTCCCCTCGAACTCGGGGTCCTCCTCGCTCCCCATCTTCGAGACCCCTTCGAGGAAGTCCTCGCTCGCGACGACGTGGCCAAAGGCCTGAGCCTCAACCTCGAGGCCGGCCTCGGTGTCGTCCCGGCCGGCCAGAAACGCACGCTTGATGTACTCCTGGGCCAGCGGCGGCCCCGCAGCCAGGTCCTCCGCTTGTTCCAGGGCCGTCTTCATCAGCTCCTCGGCGGGGACGACCTCGTTGACGAAGCCGTAGTCGGCCATCGTCTCCGGGTCGTAGTGGTCGCCGGTGAGCACGACCTCCCGGGCCCGTCCCTCGCCGATGATGGCGGTCAGTCGCTGAGTACCACCCCAGCCGGGGAGGATGCC
>JAQCNN010000222.1 GCA_028275005.1 Salinirussus sp. | reverse complement strand
CCGAGAGGGCGACCACCCGGGGGTCACAGAGCCGCCGGAGACGGGCAACGGTCACCTCGAGAACGCTGCCCCGTTTCTCGGAGTCGAGCAGGTGGACCTCGTCGATGATACAACAGTCGATGTCGGTGACGAAGGAGTACCGCCGGGAGTCGTACTTGCGGGTGGCGGAGTCGGCCTTCTCGGGGGTCATCACCAGGACGTCGGCGCGCTCGGCCCGGCGGGGGTTCAGGTCGCGCTCGCCGGTGACGACGTACACCGAGTAGCCGAGCTCCTCGAAGGCCTCCCACTCCCGCTCTTTCTCGTTTGTGAGCGCGCGCAGCGGGGCCAGAAAGAGGGCGGTCCCGCCCTCGGCGAGTGTCCGGCAGATGGCCACCTCGGCAACGGCGGTCTTGCCGCTTGCGGTCGGCGCGCTGACGACGACGTTGTCGGTCGTGTCGAGCAGGGCCGGCAGGGTGGCGGTCTGCATCGGATTGAACTGCTCGAAGGGAAAGGCGTCGGCAAAGTCGGGGAGTACGTCCGCGACCGCGGTTTCGGCCTCGGCGTCGGGCGGACCTGACACGGGTGTGAGAGGGGCCGCCGCCGACAAAGGGGTTTCGCGTTCCGTCCCGCCCCGTTCAGTCGCGGAGCCCGTAGCCCCGGGCCATCAGCGCCAGCACGGCGGCGACCGCGACGACCGAGGCGCCGGCGAGTACGCCAAGCGAGACGACCGGTGACACCTCGGCCTGTCCGAGCAGGCCAAAGCGGACGCCGCTGACGATGTAGACCATCGGGTTGAGATACGAGACCGTCTCCACCAGCCCCGGCAGGTCCGAGACCGGGTAGAACACCCCGCCAAAGAAGACCAGCGGCTGGATCAAAAACTGGTTGAAGACGGTCAGCTGGTCGAAGTCATCGGCCCACAGCCCGCCGGCGATCCCCAGGCTGCCAAAGAGGGTGACCACGAGCACCAGTGCGGCGACGGCCACCAGCGGCCGGCGGACCGGGATCTCCGAGAAGACCAGGCCGAGCCCGAAGATCACCAGCCCGACCGCCAGTCCGCGGACGGCACTCGCCAGGAGGTAGGCGGTCACCTGTTCGCGGTGGCCCATCGGCGAGGCGACGACACTCTCGACGTACTCCTCCCAGCGGCCGTGAAACAGGGTGAAGGAGGCGTTCTGGAACGACTGGGTGATGGTGCCAAGCGCGATCAACCCCGGGATGACGAACTGGAGATACGGGACCCCGGCGGTGTCGCCGATCCGGGCGCCGAGAATGACGCCGAACACCGTCACGTACAGCGCGTTGGTGACGATCGGCGGGAGCACCGTGTTCTTCGGCCGGCGGACCACCCGCAACACCTCCCGGCGTCCGAGCGCCAACGTCCGGACCGCCCAGTTGGGCAGCCGACCCTCGCGTGCTCGCTCCCGGAGGCTCATCGTGTCACCTCTATGTCGGGGCCATCGGTCTCCGACCCGGTGCCCTCGTCGGGCCGGGCGGGTGTGGCGCGGTCGCTGTCGGTGCGGGTCATGTCGACGAACACGTCCTCCAGGCTCGTTGGCTCGGTCTCGACGTCGGTCACGGTCACGCCGGCCTCGGTTAGCGCGGTTATGACCGCGGGGAGCGCGCCGCTGGAGCGGCCAGCCTCGACCGCCAGCCCTGCATCGGTCCGCTCCACCGAGACGACCTCGTCGATCCCGTCGAGGGCGCCCCCGGGCGGGCGACCCGCGACCCCCAGGTGGTAGGTGTCGGTCCCGCGGCGCCGGAGTTCGGCGGGGGTGTCGACGGCGACACTCCGGCCCGCCTCCATGATACAGACCCGGTCACAGAGCCGCTCGGCCTCCTTTATGTAGTGGGTCGTCAGCAGCACCGTCATCCCACCGTCGTTGAGGTCCTTGACGACGTCCCAGATCTCCCGGCGAAGCTGGACGTCGACCCCCGCGGTCGGCTCGTCGAGGATGAGGAGGTCGGGGTCGGTCACCAGCGCCCGCGCAAGGAGGACCCGGCGTTTCATCCCGCCGCTGAGGCTCTTGAACGTGGCACCGGCTTTCTCCTGGAGACCAACCCGGTCGAGCGCCCAGTCGGCCCGTTTCTGCGCCGTCTCGTGGCGGATACCGTGGTAGCCGGCCTTGTGCTCGAGCACCTCTCGGATCGGAAAGAACCGGTCGACGTTGTACTCCTGTGGGGCCAGTCCGACCCGCTGGCGGACGGCCCGCCGGTCGGCGACGACGTCGTGGCCGAAGACCGCGGCAGTGCCGGCCGTCGGTCCGCTCAGCCCGACGAGTGTCTCGATAAACGTCGTCTTTCCGGCGCCGTTCGGGCCGAGCAACCCGAAGAACTCGCCGCGGTCGACCGACACCGAGAACCCGTCCAACGCACGGGTCCCCTCGTACTCCTTCACGAGGTCCTCGGCGGCGATCGCAACAGAACTAGACATACAAACAGTGAGGGTCCTCTGCCACTAAGGTTCGTCGTTACCGTGTCACCGCGTGGCGAACTGCGGGGCCTCACGGGGCCAATGGGCCGGTAACGGTCACTCGGCCCGGGACACGCCGGTCACCTCGAAGCGTGCGCCCCCGTCCTCGGCGTCGGTCACGCGGATATCCCAGCCGTGAGCCTCGGCGATCTCCCGGACGATGGCGAGCCCGAACCCGGTGCCGTCGTCGTCCGTCGAGTGACCGGGGTCGAAGACCTCCGCGTGCTGGTCCTCGGGGATACCAGGGCCGTCGTCGGCGACGTAGAAGCCCTCAGCGAGCGGCCCGACACGGACCGAAACCCCCTCGTCGCGGTCGGCGGCGTCGTCGGCCTCCCGGTGAGGGCTCGTGGAACCGTGTTCCACGGCGTTGCCAAAGAGGTTCTCGAGCAGTTGCCGGAGCCGTGCCCCGTCAGCGGCGATTGTCGCGTCGCCGTCGACGGTCAGGTCCGCGCCGGGGCTTCGCGTGCTCCCCCAGGCCACGGTTGCGGCCTCGTGTAGCGACACCGACTCCGTCTCGCTGATGCTCTCACCCTCCCGGGCCAGTGTCAGCAGGTCGTCGATCAGCGTCTCCATCCGGCCGAGTGCGCTCTCGACCAGCGCGGCCTCCTCGCGGTCGACGTCGTCCCGGAGGAGTTCGAGGTAGTTCTGGGCGACGTTGAGCGGGTTCCGGAGGTCGTGGGCAACGACGCCCGCAAAGGAGTCCAGCCGCTCGTTCTGTCGGTTGACCTCCCGTTCGCGGGCCTTTCGCTCGGAGATATCTTTGACCGTGCCGAAGTTGTACGGGGTGCCGTCGATCCGGTGTCGGGTGGTGACCGTCGCGACCGGCACCGTCTGTCCGCCGTGACGGTGTTCGGTCTCGGCCGTCCGCGTCTCACCGTCCGCAAAGGAGTCCCAGTAGCCGTCGAACCGGGCAGGGTCGAGGTCGACAGCGACCTCACAGACCGGGATACCGACCAGCGCCGCCCGGTCGGTCCCCAGTAAGTCGGCGTACGCCCCGTTGACGTAGCGGTACCGCCCGTCGGCGCCGTAGATCGCAACGCCGACACCGACGGTCTCGACCATCGTCTCGAAGAACTCCGGCCCGACTTTGTCCATGAAAAGACCTGATCGAAGGGTGCACGCTTGAGTGTTCCGGGTCCACACGCGAACACCCGAAAGGGTGGCGTGGGCGAGGGCCGGGTTACCGGCCCGGTGACCGAGCGGCGTTGGCGGCGGCCCCCGGGCCGGTGGACCGCACGCTTTTGTCGGCGGGCCTGCAACAGGCGACAATGAGTGGTGTGCGCAAGCCGGAGTGGCTAAAGACGCGGCCGCCGGCGGGCCAGCGGTTCACCCATATAAAGGAGTCGCTGCGAGAGCGGGACCTCAACACGGTGTGTGAGGAGGCAAACTGCCCGAATCTCGGGGAGTGCTGGTCGGGGAGGGACGGGCCGGGGACGGCGACGTTCATGCTGCTGGGCGACCGCTGCTCGCGGGGCTGTAACTTCTGTGACGTCGAGACCGGCGGGATGGAGCCGCCTGACCCCGAGGAGCCCGAACAGGTCGCCGACGCAGTCGCCGAGATCGGGCTGGATTACGTCGTCCTCACGTCGGTGGACCGCGACGACCTGCCCGACCAGGGGGCAGGCCACTTCGCCGAGACCGTCCGCGAGATCAAGCGCCGGGACCCCTCGGTTCTGGTGGAGGCACTCATCCCGGACTTCCAGGGCGAGCGGCGGCTGGTCCAGCGGGTTATCGACGCCGGGCCGGACGTGCTCGCCCACAACGTCGAGACCGTCGAGCGCCTCCAGTGGCCCGTCCGCGACCGGCGGGCAGGCTACGAGCAGTCGCTTGCGGTGCTCTCACAGGTCGCCGACGCCGAGCCCTACGCGAAGACCTCAGTCATGCTCGGGGTCGGGGAGTACGCCCACGAGGTCTACCGGACGCTCCGGGACCTGCGGGCCGTGGGTGTCGACGTGGTGACGCTGGGGCAGTATCTCCAACCGTCCCGGTCGCATCTGGAGGTGAGCGAGTACGTCCACCCCGACGTCTTCGACACCTGGGAGCGGGTTGCCGAGGCGGAACTCGACTTTCTGTACTGTGCGTCCGGCCCGATGGTCCGCTCCTCCTACCGCGCCGGCGAGCTGTTCGTCGAGGCGGTCGAACGGGACGGGATGTCCGTTGCGGAAGCCCGGACCGACGCAAAGCGGGTGGACGGCGACTGAGGCCGTCGGGCGGGGCCGTCTCGGCGACCGCCGCCGGAGCCGACAGTGGGGGAGCCACCTCACCGAGTCACCGATTTGGCAAGCTCGCCAGACGGGCCACGATGGCCGTCGGCGGACAGGGCCCTCCTCGACCACGAGCGCGAGGGTCCGGCGGCGTTCGCGCACCGGTCGGGCTGTCGCGGGGCGGGCGGATACACCGTCGGGTCCGGGGTGGGCGGTCGGGTCGTGCGGGACAGACTGAAGTCCCGGCCACTACGAGTGCCGACAATGGTCGCCGGAGACGTCACGACAGGGACCGAGGTGTTAGTCATCGGGGGTGGTCCGGGCGGGTACGCCGCCGGTATCCGGGCCGGCCAGTTGGGCCACGAGGTGACCCTCGTAGAAGCGGCGGCGGTCGGGGGTACCTGCCTCAACGACGGGTGTATCCCGTCGAAGGCGCTCATCTCGGCGACAGATGTCGCTCACCGTGCGGGGGCCGCCGAACGGCTGGGCGTTCACGCCGACCCCGCAGTCGACCTCGCGGCGATGGTCGGCTGGAAGGACCGGCTGGTCGGTCGGCTCACAGACGGTGTCGAGTCACTGCTCGAGGGGGCCGGCGCCACGGTCATCGAGGGGCGGGCGGAGCTCAACTCGGGTGAGGAGGCCCGGGTCGTCCACGACGGCGAGGGTCAGGGTTCAGAGACGGTCAGCTTCGAACACGCCGTCGTGGCGACGGGGAGCCGGCCGGTCGAACTCCCCACTGTCCCGTTCGACGGTGACCGTGTGCTCTCCTCGCGGGGGGCACTTGGCCTGGAGACCGTCCCCGAGTCGCTGGCGGTCGTCGGCGCGGGCTACATCGGGATGGAGCTGGCGACGGTGTACGCGAAGCTCGGAGCCGACGTCACGGTGCTCGAACAGTTGGCGGACGCGCTCCCGGGCTACGACGACGACCTGACCGAGGTGGTCCGCGAGCGGGCCGCCGAGGTGGGTGTGGATTTCCGCTTTGGCGCGGGCGTCGAGGGCTGTGAGCCCCGTCGGGACGAGGTTCGGCTGGAGACCGGCGACGGGGCGGTGACCGCCGAGCGGTGTCTCGTCGCGGTCGGCCGGGAACCGGTCACCGACACCGCCGGTCTCGGGGCCGCGGGCGTCGAGACCGACGACGGGGGCTTTGTCGTCACCGACGAACAGGGTCGGACCACCAGGGGGAACATCTTCGCGGTGGGGGACGTGGCCGGCGAGCCGATGCTCGCCCACGCCGCCTTCCGGGAGGGCGAGGTCGCCGCGGAGGCGGTCGACGGCCAGCCCGCCGCCCTCGACAGCCAGGCGGTCCCCGCGGCGGTGTTCACCGACCCCGAGATAGCAACGGTCGGCCTCACGGAGGCGGAGGCCCGCGAGGCGGGGTTCGAGCCCGCGGTCGGCGAGATGCCGCTGCGGGCCTCGGGCCGGGCACTGACGCTGGACGAGCGGGAAGGGTTCGTCCGCGTCGTGGCCGACAGCGAACACGGCTTCATGCTCGGTGCGCAGGTCGTCGGCCCCGAGGCGTCGGAGCTGGTCGCGGAGGCCACCCTGGCCATCGAGATGGGCGCAACGCTGGAGGACCTTGCGGCGACGGTCCACGTCCACCCGACGCTGTCCGAGGCCGTCCACGAAGCCGCGATGGGCGCACTGGACCGGAGTGTCCACTACTGACTCCTACTGCCCGTGCTTCCCGGCCCGCTCGAGCCACCGTCGGACGCGACCCTCGGGGGCGTCGGTGACCGCCGCGAGCAGCTGTGTGTCGTAGTCGGCGAGTTCCGTGACCGTCTCGATACCCGCCTCCCGGAGCCGGCCGGCGTAGGTCTGGCCGACCCCATCGATGGTCTCGACCGCCGCAACGCCGGCGGGCGCCGCTGTGCCGTCGCCCACTTCCGAGCCCCCCGTATCGGCCACGCCCCGGGCGGCGTACCACTCACAGACGTCGGGCCACAGTTGGTCGTGGGCCTTTCCGGAGACGGAGATACCGATGTGGCCCCGCGGAAACTCGATGAGCCGGGTGTCCTCGCTACCGACCAGGTCGACGACCGGCCGTGAGGAGTCCGCAGGGACGATATGGTCGTACTCGCCGACGACCGTCAGCAGCGGAACCTCGATGTCCGCGAGGCGGACCGGCTGCCCGTCGAGGGCGTACTCGCCGGCGACGAGGTTGTTGTCCTTGTACACCTCGCCGACAAACTCGGCGAAGGCGGCGCCGGCGACGTCGACCCCGTCCCAGATCCACCGCTCCATCCGGGCGAAGTTCTCGACAAAGGCGTCGTCCTCGAGGTTCTCGTAGAGTTGGACGTACTTCGTGACGTACTGGTCGACCGGGTTCATCATCGAGAACTCCGCCGACAGCAGTTCGGCGGGCATGTTCCCCAGCGTCTCGACGGCAACCTCGGGGTCGAAGTAGGTCGCCCACTGCTCCAGGATCCCGCCGGTACCCTCGAAGGCAACCGGTGTCGCCATCAGGCCGAGTGTCCTGACGCGCTCGCCGTCGAGGGCAGTGTGCATCAGCGCCATCGTGCCACCCATACAGTAGCCGAGCAGGTGGACCGCCTCGACGCCGCTGTGCTCGCAGGTCGCGTCGAGTACGTTGTCCAGATACCGGCCGGCGTAGTCACCCATGTCGAGGCTCGCGTCCAGACGGGTCGGCTCACCCCAGTCAAGCAGGTAGACGTCGAACCCGGCCTCGGTCAGGCGGCGGACGACGCTGCGGTCGGGCTGTAAGTCGAGGATGTACGGCCGGTTGACCAGCGCGTAGACGACGAGGATCGGGGTCTCGTGGCGGCGCTCGTCGGGCTCGTAGTGGTGGAGTTCGAGCGACCGCTCCTCGTAGACCACCTCGCTTTCGGTGTGGCCGACCTCGGCGGTGAGCAGCGTCTCCAGGCGGTCGGGGGCGGCGCCGAGCCTCCGGAGCGCGGCGGCGGCCTGTCGACAGCCGTCCCAGCCGGCGTCGCGGGTCACGACCCGACCACCCCAGGTCGGTCGCGAGGCCCATGCATACTCCACTGTCCAGTCGGGGCAACAATAGTAGTGGGTGGTTAGGCGGCCTCAGCGGTGACGGCTACCGGTCGGCACAGATGTCGGCGAAGTTCCGGAGGATCCGGAGCCCCGTCTCGCCGGACTTCTCGGGGTGAAACTGCGTCCCGAAGACGTTCCCGGCCTCGTTGGCGACGATGCTGGCAAAGGAGCCACCGTAGTCGGTGGTGGCGACCACCGCGCGGTCGTCGTCGGGTTCGGCGTAGTAGGAGTGGACAAAGTAGGCGTACTCCCCGTCGACGCCGGCGACCAGCGGGTGCTCGCGCTCGACGACGAGGGTGTTCCAGCCCATCTGTGGCACCTTCACCGTGTCGGGAAAGCGGAGGTTCGTCCCCGGGACCAGGTCAAGCCCCTCCGCGTCACCCTCGCCGGCGCCCTCGGCCTCCTCGCTCGTCGTCAGCAGCATCTGCATCCCGAGACAGATGCCAAAGAGGGGTGTGCCTGCCGCGGCCTCCTCGGCGAGGACGTCCCGGAACGGACCGGCGTTGTCCATCCCCTCGCTGAACGCGCCCACGCCCGGGAGGACGATCCCATCGGCACTCGCCAGGGCTGTCGGGTCGTCGGTGACGGTGACGGCGGCGTCGGCCCGTTCCAGCCCGCGGGTGACACTGCGGAGGTTCCCGAGCCCGTAGTCCACGACGGCCACCTCGACGGTCATACCGGGTCGTACGCGGAGGGTCGATAAGTCGCTTCGGCTTCCGGCCCGTCTCGCGCCCCTGCCGGGCCGGCCGGCGGGGGCCCTCGGCCGGGAGCAACAGGTCATCGTCCGGAGCCTGCGCGACCTCGTCTCGCCGGGCAAGTGGCTCGGGCCGGGCCGCGACAGAGCCGAGAGGAGTCATACTGTCGGACGTAACTTTGTAAATACATTCGCCACCCCGGGGTGGCGAAATTCTTGAATGGCTTACGTCCGGCAGTATCAGAAGTCACCGAACGTCGACTGGCCGCCGTCCCCGGCGTAGTCGGCGGCTGTGACGAGTGCCGACTCGAAGGTTTCCGCCTGGCTCCGGTCGTACAGCGTCGCCGCCGGGTGGACACAGACGAGCACGCGACGGGCCGTATCCAGGTCCGCCTCGTGGACGGCCCCGGCCGCGGACGTGACGGGAACCTCCCGACCGAGCAGGTGTTCGGCGGGCACCTTCCCCAGCGCGACCACCAGGACGGGGTCGACGGCCGCGAGTTCGGTCCGGAGGTGTCCCCGGCAGTTCCCGAGTTCGGACGCCCGTGGGTCCCGGTTGTCCGGCGGCCGACACCGGACACAGTTGGTGAGCCGGACGTCCGCCCGGGCCAGCCCCGCGCTCCGGAGCCCCTCGTCGAGTACGTCCCCGCTCCGGCCGACAAACGGCTCGCCGTGCTCGTCCTCGTGTTCGCCGGGTCCCTCACCCACGAACAGCAGGTCGGCGTCCGCGGGGCCGACACCGTTGACGATCCGCGAGCGGGAGTCGACGAGCGCGGGACACCGCTCGCAGTCGGTCACGTCACAGTCCATACCGCCGCGAGGGGCGGGGGCGACTAAGAGTCACCGACTGCGGTCGTCCGGTGACCTGTCGGCGGCACGGGCGGCCAGACGTGCGACCCGGAGCGGCTCCGGCCGACCGCCCTCGGGGGTGAACGCCCGGACGACGCCGGCGGGGTCCTCGCAGCCGACCGCCCGGACCCAACAGGAGTCCTCGCCGACCGCGACCCGCCGGCGGTCGGGCTGTGCGTAGTAGGTCGCAAGCCGGCGTCGACAGGCGGGGCCGTCGAACTCCCGGCGGATCGTGTCGGCGAGCCCGGGGCTCTCCTCGAAGGAGACTGACAGCGTCGGGAGGGCGGTCGCGTCGTGGAGCCGGCGGAGGTCGAGGAGGTTGAACCAGGCTGGGGCGATACCCGAGAGCAGCAGATACCGAACGTCGGGACGGTTCAGGCGGCGGAGGAGGGCGAGGGTGGTGTCGGTCGCGTCGGTGCCGCCGACGGTCCACCGGTCGAAGGCGAACCCGTCGACGACACGGTCGGCGCGGACCACCGCGCCGGCGACTGTGCTGTGCGAGCCGGTGTACGATTCGGCCACGCCGAGGGCGCGGGCCCCGGCTTTCACGTATCGTCTTTGATATCTTCGAGCCGGTCGAGGAGCTCACCGTTCGAGGCGGTAAACTCGAACTCGACATCACCGTCGTGGGCGTTCTCTTCGGCCGACACACCGTCGCTGTCGTCGTAGTCGGCGTCGTACTCCTGATTCTCCTGTTCGGATTCGTCGTAGCTCCCAAACCCCATACACGCATGTGTTCGTGTGTCAGGGTAAAAAGTGACTCGGCGGTGTGGGGCACAGCCGTAGTCCGGACAGAGGACCACCTGTGACGCGACAGGGGCACTGCCCGTGTCCACACAGCGGACACCTGTGGCGGCCGTGCCGTGGTTTCAAGCCGGGGCCGCCCCTCCTGTCAGATATGGAGGTCCACAACGTCACGGCCGACGCGGAGACGTTCACCTGTAACGCCTACCTCGCGTTGGGCGCGGAGCCGACGATGGTCGACGCCGGTGCGATGGAGGGGGTCGTCGACGCCATCCGCGAGCATACTGACGAGCTCTCGAAGGTAGTCCTCACCCACCAGCACGGCGACCACGTCGAGCAGCTCGCGGCCGTCGTCGAGGCCTTTGACGCGGACTGCTACGCCTACGCCGACCACCCGCTCCGGACCCACGG
>JAQCNN010000203.1 GCA_028275005.1 Salinirussus sp. | reverse complement strand
AGTGCGGAGCCGACGATAATCCCGTCGGCGCCGGCGGTGACGATCCGCTCGGCGTGGTCGCCGGTCTTGATGCCGAAGCCGACCGCCTTTGGCACCTCCCAGTCGGCGAGTCGGGCCAGCGACCGCTCGGTGTAGTCGCTAACCTCGTCACGGGCGCCTGTCGTCCCCAGCCGGGACTGGACGTAGACGTACCCCGAGACCTGCTCGTGCATGCGCTCTAAGCGTTCGCCCTCTGTGGTCGGCGCGACGATGAAGACCAGGTCGAGACCGAACTCGTCACAGGCCGCCCGGAGCGGGCCCGCCTCCTCGGCAGGGAGGTCGACCACAACGAACCCCTCGATGCCGGCCTCTGCGGCCCGCTCGACGAACGGGCGAGGGCCCTTGCCCGCCTCGTCTGTCCCGTACTGGTAGACGAGGTTGTAGTAGGTCATACAGACAAGCGGCACAGCCACCTCAAGCTCCTCGACGAACTCGAAGTAGCGGTCGGGGGTCATCCCACCCTCCAGCGCCCGGACGACCGCCTCCTGGATCGTCGAACCCTCGGCGATGGGTTCCGAAAAGGGCAGTCCGAGTTCGATGACGTCGGCACCACCGCGCTCCAGGGCCTCGACGTACTCCAGAGACGCCTCGTAGCTGGGGTCACCCGCCGCAAGATACGGGACGAACGCCGGCTCGTCGGCAAAGACCGCCTCGAGGCTCACAGCCGACCACCGCCGACCTCGCGGAAGATGCTCATGTCGGGCGCGATATCGAGGTCGCGTTCCATCGTCTCGTCGATGACCGTCTCCAGGTCCTTGTCACCGCGCCCGGAGACGTTGATCACAATCGTCTCGCCGAGGTCACTGTGGTGTTCCTCGAGATAGCCAAAGGCGTGTGCCGTCTCCAGCGCGGGAATGACGCCCTCGTCCTGTGAGAGCCGGTGGAAGGCCGCTAGCGCCTCGTCGTCGTCCACGTTGACCGGCCGGACCCGCTCGCTGTCGACGAGGTGTGCGAGTTCGGGGCCGACGCCGGCGTAGTCGAGCCCCGCCGAGACCGAGTGTGACTCCATGACCTGCCCGTCCGAGTCCTGGAGCACCTTCGTCCGAGCGCCGTGGAGAACCGCCTCCTCGCCGGTCGACAGCGACGCCGAGTTCGGGGCGACGCCCTCCGACTCGTCGACGGACAGCGACGAGCCACCCGCCTCCACCGCGTACAGCGAGACCGACTCGTCGTCGACGAAGTGGTGGAAGGTACCCATCGTGTTCGACCCGCCCCCGGCACAGGCCAGCACCGCGTCGGGCAGGCCGCCGGTCCGCTCGCGGGTCTGTTCGCGGGCCTCCTCGGAGATGACCGCCTGGAAGGTCCTGACCATCTCCGGGAACGGGTGTGGGCCGACGACACTCCCGATAACGTAGTGGGTGTCCTCGACGGTCGTCGCCCAGTCACGCATCGTCTCGCTGATAGCCTCCTTTAGCGTTCCACGACCCGTCGTGACCGGGGTCACCTCGGCCCCGTTGGTGCGCATCCGGAAGACGTTGGGTCGCTGGCGGGCGATATCGGTCTCGCCCATGTACACCTCACAGGGCATATCCAGGTGGGCGGCAGCCATCGCCGTCGCGGTGCCGTGTTGCCCGGCGCCGGTCTCGGCGATGATCCGCTCTTTGCCCATGTACTTCGCCAGCAGCACCTGTCCGAGCGCGTTGTTCAGCTTGTGCGCCCCGCCGTGGAGCAGGTCCTCGCGCTTCAGATAGACCTCCCGGTCGTACCGCGCCGAGAGCTGGTCGGCACGCTGGAGCGGGGTAGGCCGACCGCCGAAGTCCCGCAGCCGCGTACGGAACTCGTTCATGAAGTCAGCCTCGTTGTTCAGGACGTACCGTTCGTAGGCGTCGGCCAGTTCCTCGATTGCCGGCATCAACACCTCGGGTACGTACTGGCCGCCGTAGTCGCCGAACTTGCCGTTACTGCTCATCGTGTCTCCGTTCGTGTCATGGTCCTGTCTCACTGTTGCTCTGCCGTCGCGAGTGTGCGTACGTTCGACCGCGGGTCACCGTCCATCAGCGCCGAGCCGACGAGCAACGCGTCGGCCCCGGCCTCGCGCATCCGCCGGACATCCGCTACCGTCTCTATGCCGCTTTCGGCAATCAAGCTGGCGCTCCCACCGGCGGCCGGTCCCACCCGTTCGAATGTGGCCAGGTCGACCTCCAGGCGACCCAGGTCGCGGTTGTTCACGCCGACAAGCTCCGCACCTGCCGCCAGGGCGCGTTCGGCCTCCGCCTCGGTGTGGACCTCGACGAGGGGCTGAAAGCCGCGCTCGCGGGCGGCGGTCACCATCCCCTCCAGGTCGTTGAGAAACCGAACGATCAGAAGGACGAGGTCGGCCGCGACGGTGTCGAGCTGTTCCTCACGGAGGAGGAAGTCCTTGCGCAGTACGGGGACATCGACCGCCTCACGGACGCGCCGGAGGGTTTCGGGAGTCCCCCCGAAGTGTTCCGGTTCGGTCAGCACCGACAGCGCCGCGGCCCCTCCGTCCACCATGGCCTCCGCCGTCTCGACCGGGTCGACGGCGTGTTCCCCGTCGGTCGTTGGCGAGGTCGGCTTTATCTCCGCGACCACCGGCACGAGCCCCTCGCGCTCGGCACGCGCAAGTGCCGTGGACAGCGGCCGGGCGTCGACCGACACCCTGTCACCCCCACCGCGCTCGCGCGCCGTCGACAGGATCGACCGCACCGCCGGCGCCAGTCCCTCGTCGGAGTCCATTATTGAACACTAGTGGACAGAGATGTTCATAAGGCTTGCGCACGCACGCGACAGCCATCGGTCGTCTGCACTGGGAAGGGCAGACGGCAACGCAGAGAACACGGTGGTGTTCGTTTCCTGACCTGGCCGACAACTGCTCGGTACACAGATTTATGTGGGAAGATACCCAACAGAGTAGTAGAATATATGGAGATAGCACAACGACCGTCCGTCCGAGGCGGGGACGTCCACGACCCGGGCTGTGTGCGTGGGCGCCACCGACCGGCCGGTGACCGAGAGCCACAGAACGGTCGGGCCGGTGGCTGTGTACCCCCCCGACGCGGGAAAGCATGAAGGTCGCGGCCGTCAAGGGAGGTAATATGGACGATGTCGCCGGAATCTTCGCCCGCGAGTTCCCCGCGGTCGACGGGTACATTCAGGTCGGGGTTGCGCAGGGGCGGGTCATCTCCGTCGACTTCCCCGCCCGTCCGAAGGACGACGCCCGCGCCGACCACGACCTCCTCGACCGGCTGGGCGACTACCTGAACGGCGACTCCGACGCCTTTGGCGACGTGACTGTCGCGCTGACGCTCCCGACCGACGAGCGCCGCGTACTCGAGGCCCTCCGTGAGGTCCCCTACGGCGAGACCGTGACCGTCGAGCAACTCGCCCGGATGACCGCCGGTCTCGACGACAGCGAGGACGCCGACCGACGGACCGTCCGCGACGCCCTCCGTGAGAACCCCGCCCCTCTCCTCATCGGCGACCACCGCGTCGGTAACGCCTCGGGCGCGACACCCACCGAGGTCGCCACGGTCTGTCGGCGCCTCGAAGGGCTGTAGCGGCGGTCGTCGCTCCTGTCGCGGCTCAGACGGACCACAGCCGCGGCCTGTCGAGCAGCCCGTGGACGAGAAACTCTATGGCGTTCACCAGGTAGTGGGCCACGACGACGACCAGCAGGCTACCGGTGAGCGCGTACGCCCCGGCGAGGACGAGCCCCAGTCCGCCGGTCACGGCGACCCCGGCCCGCCCCTGCGCGCCGTGTCCGAGCGCGAACACACCCGCGGAGACGGGGACGAGCGCCCAGACGGGCACACCGAAGCCGGCGGCTGGCACACCGATCACCGCCGCACGGAAGATGAACTCCTCGACCAGTGCAACGGTAGGGAGCACGAGCCCAAACAGCACGGCCCACCCGAGCGGAGACCCCGGTGAGAGCAGCTCACGGAGGGACTCGTCGGCGGTAACCCCCGCAGCGTCGGCGAGTGCGCCGGCCAGTTCGTTGCCGACCCAGAGCACGACACCCAGCACAACCCCGACAGCCAGGAGCGCGAGGGTCTCCCCACCCACTCCGAACGCCGAGAGCGGGATCATAAAGTAGAATCCCCCCACTGCGAGGACCCCGCCGAACAGCCCCTGTGTGACCGCGACATTCGCGAGCAGTGCGCCAGTCGACAGCGACGGGGTCTCCTCGGCGACACTGGGTGGGTCGTTCCACGGATTGGCTACGTCGTCACCCTGCTGGGAAGCGGACGGATGGGAGTCGTCCGCGCCGGTCTCGGCGGCTGTCGCCCGGTCCGGACCCGCTTCCGGCGCCGGGTCGGGTGTCACGTCCGCGTTGTGGCTGTCACCAGGGCTCTCGTCGTTAGCCGAGTCGCCCTCCGGTAGCCCCGTCTCCGACGGGGTGTCACGAACGGCGCCCTGTGAGAGGCGTGCAAGACCGAGAAAGAGAGTGAGAACAACGCCGGTGAGCCCCAGGAAGGCCGCCCACCGGGTCACGATAGGTCGTCAGTTGGGGCTCGGGTTGCTGGAGCCCCGGCCGACGTCGTGTTCCAAGGCCTGTCCGGTGATGGACCGGAGCCGCGAGACCAGCGAGTCCTTCTCGGGTTCGCCCGCGAGAGCGACCTCCAGCACCTCGCTGATGTGGGAGACGGGGATGATCTCCACCATCTCCTTGTACTCGTCCTCGATCATCACGTCCTGCTCGTTGGCCTTCGGGATGATCACCTTGTCGAGACCGGACTTTGCGGCGGCCTCGATCTTGTGGGTGACCCCGCCGACCGGCAGGACATCCCCACGCACCGACAGTGAGCCGGTCATGGCGATGTTCTGCTCAACGGGCACGTCCTCCAGCGCGGAGATGACCGCGGTGGCGACGGTGATAGAGGCGGAGTCGCCGTCGACCCCGCCCTCACCGGCCTGGACGAACTGGATGTGGACGTCCTTCTCGGAGATGTCCTCGTCCGAGAACTTCTTGATGATGGCCGAGACGTTCTGAACAGCCTCCTCAGCCATCTCCTGGAGCTGTCCGGTAGCGATGACCTGGCCGGGCCCCTGCGAGGGGGTCACCTCGGCCATGACGGGGAGGACGATACCGGAGTCCTCGCCCATGACGGCCAGACCGTTGACCCGGCCGATCACGTCGCCGTCCGAGACAGTCAGCTCGTAGTCCTTGCGGCGCTCGATGTAGTTGTCCGCGAGCTGTTGCTCGATCGAGCGCGACCGTCGCTTTGCCTGGAGGACGTCCTCGCGTTCGGTGTGTTCCTTGTCCTCGGCGCGGGCGATATCGCCGGCGACCCGGACGAGCCCACCGAGGTCACGCAGCTTCAGCGTGAGATGTTCCTTCCGGCCCGAGCGGCGCTGGGCCTCGAGGATGAGTTCCTCGATTGCGTCCCGCGTGAAGTGTGGCAGGCGGCCGTCCTTCTCGACCTCCTGGGCCACGAAGCGGGCGTACTTCCGGCGCATCTCGGGGGTGTCGTCGATGGTGTCGTCCATGTACACCTCGTAGCCGTAGCCCTTGATCCGCGAGCGCAGCGCCGGGTGCATGTTCTCCATGGCATCGAGGTTCCCGGCGGCGACCATCACGAAGTCACAGGGGACGGGCTCGGTCTGGACCATCGCACCCGAGGAGCGCTCGGACTGGCCCGTGATGGAGAACTCGCCCTCCTGGATCGCCGTCATCAGCTTCTGCTGGCTCCGGATATCCAGGGTGTTCATCTCGTCGATGTACAGGACACCCTTGTTCGCCTTGTGGATGGCACCCGGCTCGACGCGGTCGTGGCTGGGCGTCTCCATGCCGCCGGACTGGAACGGGTCGTGACGGACGTCGCCAAGCAGTGCGCCGGCGTGGGCACCGGTGGCGTCCTCGAAGGGCGCCTGCTGCTGGTCGGCGTTGTTGACCAGCAGGTTCGGGATCATCGAGTCGTTGCCCCGCGACCCGTAGCGGAAGGCGAGGTAGATGACTCCGGCGGCAAGTACGCCAAGCAGGATCTGCCGGGCGATGATCAGCGAGTAGCCGATCACGATGGCGATGATGATCCACATCAGGAAGGTCCGCATCTGGTTGCGCTTGCGGGCCTCCTCCTTGTGGGCGTCGACTATCTGTTCACCCTTGCCGGCCGGAACGGTCCGGACCTTCGGCTCGTTGCCGTCGTCGGGGTTGTGATACACCAGGACGTCCTGTAGTTCCTCGTTGGGAAGCAGCTGGCTCATCGCCTTCGCGAGCATCGACTTGCCCGTTCCGGGCGAGCCGATCATCATCACGTGGCGGCGCTGTTTGGCCGCCTTGAGGACGATGTCGCGAGCGTGGTCCTGCCCGATGACCTGGTCGACCAGCCGGTCCGGGACCTCGATCCCCTTCGAGCTGTTGACCTGGAGCCCACCAAGCGGGTCCTCGTTGGCGATTTCATCGTCGACTTCCATCTCCTCGTCGACGTCAACGCCCACCTCACTTCCAAGGTCGTCCAGACCTGGGGAGTCCTCGGGCGCTGGCTCCTCGACCGCCTCGTCGGCGTCGGCCTCCCGGGCGATGCCGGGGGCTTCCTCGGTGTCTCTATCGTTACTCATACAGTCGTTTCTAACAACAATAGGGAGGGGCTGTCTACTGATATACTTTCTCCCCTTTGGGGGGGTTACGGGTCGACTAATCGCCGGACAACGACCGGGTAGACGCGAACGGAGCCCTCGCCGCTTGACCCGGTTGGTTTATTAAAAGGGGACCCCACGCCACCACCATGGCGACCACCCGGGGGTTCCTTGTCGGCCGGTTCCAGCCGTTTCACCACGGCCACAGACAGCTGGTCGAGGAGGTGGCGACAGACGTGGACGAGCTGGTGGTAGGGATCGGGAGCGCCGACGCCTCCCACACCGTCCGGAACCCCTTCACCGCCGGCGAGCGCATGATGATGATAACCGGTGCGTTGGCCGACGTCGACGTTCAACAGTACGTCGTTCCCCTAGAGGACATCGAACGCAACGCCGTCTGGGTCAGCCACGTCGAGAGCATGTGCCCGCCGTTCGATGTCGTCTACTCGAACAACCCCCTCGTGATCCGGCTGTTCGAGGAGACGGACTACGAGGTCCGGGACCCACAGCTGATCGAGCGCGGACGGCTGCGCGGGACGAATATCAGAGAGCGGGTCGTCGCCGGCGAAGCCTGGCGAGACCGGGTCCCCGTTGCTGTCACCGAGACCATCGACGAGGTCGACGGGGTCGAGCGGCTCCGACAGATCGCCGAGAGCGACACGAGCGAGGCGGCGACCAGGGAGAGCGCAGGCCGGTCACCCGACGACGGCACCGACAGCAGCTAACGCGAAAACGGGCAACAACGCACAAGACAGTCACCCGCGTACCCGCGACTGTGATCACGCTCAGCTCCGACTTTGGGTCGCCGTATCCCGCAGCGATGAAGGGTGTCATCGCAAAGCGGACCGACGCCCGCCTCCTCGATGTCGCCCACGACCTTCCCCGACAGGACGTCGGGGTCGGCGCTTTCTGGCTCCGGGAGGTCCTGCCGTACGTTCCGCCGGCGGTCCACCTGGCCGTCGTCGACCCCGGCGTCGGGACCGACCGTGGCGCGGTAGTCGTCCGGGCGGGCGAACACGCTGTTGTTGCCCCGGACAACGGCCTCGCCCTCCCGGCCGCTCGCAGGATCGCCGACGAGGTCGAGCCATTCAGACTCGACTACGAGGGCGGCGCCGGCGACTGGCTCGCCGACCCCGCCAGTTCGACCTTCCACGGCCGGGACGTGTTCGCACCCGCGGCGGCCCGCGTCCACGAGGCCGGCGTGGACGCAGTCGGCACTATCCCCGGCATCACACCCGCCACGGAGGTCGTCGACCTGCGCCTGCCCGAGCCCGAACTCACCGACGATGGGGCCGTCGGCGAGGCGCTGGCCGTCGACGACTTCGGTAACGTCATCACGAACGTCCCGGGCGCGGTACTCGAGGGGCAGTTTCAGGAGTGGGCCGAGGCAAACGGCGTCCGGGCGAGTGTCCGGCGCACCTACGCCGCCGTCGCGGAGGGACACCGGCTCATCACGGTCGGCAGCCACGGCAACGTCGAGTTGGCGGTCAACCGGGGCCGGGGCGACGAGGCCTTTGGCATCGACACCGGCGACCGGGTCTCCCTGCGGTGGCCCTGAACGCGTCGGCAAAAAACAAAACGACGGGGCCGTCGGTCGGCTACTCGGCGCTTCGGTCAGTGCTGACTGCGGGCTCGCGACAGGACGCTCGCCCGGTCACTCGGCACTGATGACGTCGTCGATCCGGACGATCATCGTGCCGGCCTCGGTGGCGGATTCGATCGCTTCGTGCTTGACAGCGGCCGGGTCGAGCACACCGTACTCGACGGGCTCCTCGACGGAGCCGTCCTCGCCCTCGGCGATGATGCCGGCGCGGTCGCCGCTCTCGTTTGCGGCCCGCAGGTCGACCAGCGCGTCGATCGGGTCGAGGCCGGTGTTCTCCGCGATAGTGCGGGGCAACACGTCGACCGCATCGGCAAAGGCCTCGACAGCTAGCTGCTGGCGGCCCTCGATGCCTGCGGCCTCCTCGCGGATGTGGTCGGCGATGACGATCTCCGTCGAGCCTGCGCCGGCGACGACGCCGCCGGTGTCGAGCGCCGCGGTGACGACGTCGAGCGCGTCGTTCAGCGCCCGCTCCAGTTCGTCGACAACGTGTTCGGTGCCCCCGCGGGCGAGGATGGTGACGGACTTCGTGGCCGCACCACTCTCGACGAAGGCCATCTCGTCGTCGCCGAACCGCTCGGCGCGGACGGCCTCGGCGTGGCCCAGGTCCGCCGCCTCAAGCGTGTCGACGGAGCCCGAGCGGGAGGCGCCCGTGGTCGAGCCGACGGCCTGTGACTCGTCCTTGTCGAGGTCGTTGAACGCGAGGATCCCGCGCTCGGCGAGGTCGGTCTTGACGCGGTTGTCGATCTCGCCCTCGGTGAAGACGACGTCCGCGCCACTGTCGGCGACCTTCTCCGCGAACTCCCGCAGTTCCTCGGTCTCGGACTCGATGGCGGCGTTGAGCTGGTCGACACTGGAGACGTCGTACTCGGCGTCGACGTTTGTCTCCCGGACCTCGAGGTCCTCGGTGACGATGGCGACGTCGGCGTCCTCGACCCGACGGGGCATATTCTCGTGAGCGGGGTCCTGGTCGACGATGACACCCTCGACCAGTTCGGTCGCGCTGGAGGAGCCGCCGGTCTGGGTCTGGATGGCGATGTTGTCACGGTTGACACCGGTGTCGGTGCGGACCTGCTCGGCCGCCTGAACGACGGTCTCTGCCAGGTCGGCGGCGTTCACGTCGCCGGTCCCCTTGCCGGTCATGCTCGACTCCGCAACCTGCTCGAGCCGCTCCTCGTCGAGGTCCTCGTCCAGCACCGACTCGTCGATGGCCTCGTGAGCCAGCGCGGCGGCCTCGTGGTAGCCCTCGACGATCGTCGTGGGGTGGACGTCGTCGTCGAGCAGTCCCTCGGCCTTGCTGAGGAGTTCGCCGGCCAGGACGGCGGCGGTGGTGGTGCCGTCACCGACCTCCTCCTCCTGTGCCTGGGCGACCTCGGTCAACATCTGTGCCGCAGGGTGCTCGATGTCCATCTCGTCGAGGATGGTCGCGCCGTCGTTGGTGATGACGACGTCGCCGCTGTCCGAGACGAGCATCTTGTCCATCCCGCGGGGCCCGAGTGTGGTGCGTACGGTCTCGCTGACCGCCTTGCCGGCCGTGATGTTGGCCGACTGCGCGTCCTCCCCGCTGGTTCGCTCGCTATCCTCGCTGAGAATGAAGAGGGGCTGCCCCCCCATGCGTCGCTGTCCAGAAGCCATTGTGTTCAACAGATCATCGTTAGCGGTTCTATATAAATGCACCGGACTCGAGGGCAACGGGGGCGTCCGCCGGCGGCGGGATTTAAGCCCCGTGACCGCAAACGCCCCGTCGATGCTCGAACTGGAGCACGGCTTCCGTGTCGTCGACATCCACATCGAGCTCGAGCCCGACGAACAGCGGCGGGCGGGCAGCGGCGGGGACCCGGAGGACGTCGAGCGCGAACTCCACCAGGCGGGGGTCATCCGGGGGGTTGTCTTCCCCGGCGACCGGGAGGACGGCTATCTGAAGGCGAACAACGCCGTGGCACGGATGAGTGTCGGCCGCCCGTTCGTCCCCTTCGCGCGGGTGGACGGGCCGCGTGACCCCGGCGGCGGTGCGGGCTCGCGGCTCCGGAACATCGCAAGCTCCCGCTCGGCGGAGCACACCTCCCCGGAGGACGTCGAGCAGTTCGCCTACGACGACCGGTTTTCCGGGTTTCGGCTGAATCCGGCCGTCGACGGGCTCCCCGGCCGGGACGTGCTCGCGGCGATGGAGGCGGCCGGGCTCCCCGTCCTGACCTACGGCGGCCACGGGTTCGGCCCACAGGCCGTTGCCGACCACCTACTCGAGTTCGACTTCCCGGTCGTCGTCTCGCACTTCGGCGGCTATCCCCTGGACGGGACGATGACAGAGCGGACCGTCGACCTGCTGGACGACCACGACGACCTCTACGTGGAGACCGGCGCCGTCCACTCGCGTGCGCCCGTCGAACGAGCGGTCATGGAGCACCCCGACCGGGTGCTGTTCGGCAGCGGCGCACCGACTGTCCACCCCAGCGTGGGTGTCATGGAGGTCCTGACACTCGACGTCCCGGAGGACGCGATGCGGAAGGTGTTCTCGAACAACGCCGGCCGTGTGGTCACAGACCTCGCACCCTGAGCGATGTCGCCGGGCCGGGTGCCACAGTCCGGCTCCGCCTCTCACCGCCAGTCGTAGACGGACACCGCGCGGTCGTCCCGGGCCGACTGCCCCTGTGGATTCCGCTGTGACCCGTCGCCACGGCGGGCGGCTAGCCCGTCTTTCAGGCCAACTGCGAGGCTGAGACTGACCGTCCTGCCCGCGCCGAGCCAGGCCGAGGGCTTGTTGTCACCACGGGCAACGTGGCGCAGTCCCTCCGCGGCGTCCCGACCGGCGTGCCCCAGGAGCCGGCGGAAGACCGTCGGCCGGGGGCCGTAGTTTTTCCCCAGCCGGTAGGCGAGCGAGCGGTACTTCGGGCCCAGGCCGGTCTCGCGGCCACCGTCGGTCCCCAGCTCCTCGCGGACGTGCATCCTGTCGTCCCAGCGGACCGCGAAGTCACCCCGTGCGAGCCGGTGGGCGGCGTCCCGGGCACCGCCGATCTCGAGGTACTCGTCGAACCCGTCGAGCTCCGTCAGGACCTCCCGGCGAAAGGCGGCGTTTCCGGGGTTGAAGTAGGTGACCGCCCTGCCGGCGATAGTCCGGGACTCCTTTCGCTCTGTCTCGACACCGGCGCGGAGCTGGGTCCGGGTCGGGCCGGTCACGGCGTGGCTGTCGACGAGTCCGTCGGTCACGGCCTCGCGCCAGGTGTCGCCGACCGAGAGTGTGTGGCTGACGAACGCCACCGTCTCACCGGTGGCGTGGTCGAGCCCGGCGTTGCGGGCGCAGTTGACACTCCGGTCGGCGATCTCGACGAGAACGTCCACGTCGGTTCGCTCCTGGACCATGCCGGTGGTGCCGTCCGCGGAGGGCCCGTTGGCGACGATGACCTCGGCGTCCGGGGCGTGCTCGGCGAGTGCGTCCAGACAGTCCGCGAGCTCGTCGCGGGCGTTGAGTGTCGGGACCACCACCGAGAGAGACATAGAGTAAATAGTCGTTCCAAGGGCTAAAAACGTCGCGGGGTCAGACCGTCGCCGACCAGTAGGAGACCGACGCCAGCCCCCGGCCCAGCGGGGTTCCCCCGGTGGCGTTGTCGAGCCACCGGACCCCGGAGGCGATGCCGTTTGGGATCTTTCGGTAGAAGCCGTAGGGGAACACCCAGTCGTGTGCCGCGCGGTCGAGTTCCAGCCCGGTGTCACTGAGCAGCCGGTCGACCTCCCGGCTGGAGTAGAGCCGCGAGCCCATCGGGAGTGCCCAGGTGTACAGCGACCGCGTCGAGAAGCGGTTGAACGTGTCGAAAAACACCCGGTCGCGCGAGACCCGTGTCATCTCCTCGAGAAAGGCGGCCGGGGTGTCGGCCAGGTGGAAAAACCGCATCGCGAAGACGACCTCGAAGTGGTCGTCGGGAAATGGAAGCCGCGCGGCGTCACCCCGCATCCACTCCAGGTGGTCGGTGACACCGGCCGACCGCGCCTTCTCCCGGCCCTGCTGGAGCATCGGCTCGGAGATGTCCAGTCCGACAATATCCGCCCCACGCTCCGCGAGCATCACGGTAAACCGGCCGGTCCCGCAGGCGATCTCGAGGGCCCGCTTGTCCTCGACCGGCCCGAGCGCGTCGAGAACCGCCCGCTTCTCGCGGCGGTCGATGATCCGTCCGCCACGCGAGAAACGCTTGTCCTCGTAGGACTCCGCCACATCGTCGGCCTGGTACCACTCCTCTCCTTTCACGTTCCCCCCATGTCAACCGGGGCCTAAAACGGTACTGAAACCGTCGCCCGTCGCCCTCGGACCGGGAGGACTAGGAATATAAGGACATAGATGCAATGCATACACATCCCCTCGATATATGGCCAAGGTTTACACCTACGAGTCGAGTGTCGAAACGTATGAGCACAAAATCGGATGGAAGTGCAAAAGATGTAACAAAACAGGAGCGTCGCGACCGCCTCCGGGACCTCCCGCCGAGCGCGAAACTCGTGGCGAAAGTCCTCCAGGTGGAGGGGACGATGTCCCTAGAGGAGGTCGCCGAGGAGTCGCTGCTGCCGGACCGGACCGCCCGGTACGCGCTGAACCGGCTGACCGACGCCGATGTCGTCCTGGTCAGACACGACCCGTACGACGCGCGGCGGCGGCTGTACGCCCTGGCCGAGTAACCCACAGGACGCGGTACCAC
>JAQCNN010000102.1 GCA_028275005.1 Salinirussus sp. | reverse complement strand
CCTTTCTGGACGAGATTCGCGGTCAACTCGGTTTCCTTACGTAGCTGGTCGTACAGTGCATCTTCGGCCTTCGACTTGGATGTGACGTGGTAGCCGTCGTCGCCGTGCCAGCACCACTCGCTGGCGGTGTTGGAACAGTATTTGAATTGCTCGATAGTCTCCCGCAGGTGTGTATCTGCGCCTTCGGGCGTGTCGAGCTTGATAACGGCGGTTCGACGGTACTCCACGATATTTTCACATGTTTGCTTGTAGTTACTTTACAATTGGGAGTTAGCAGGCAACAGTCTGGCGGCTGGCCGATACCGGGTCGGCTTCCTCCCCACCCTATTCGCTTGTGCTTCCGCCGGGGCCGGAAGCCCGGCGCTTCTTGAGGGTGGGGCCTCCACCTCGAATTAGGTGAACAGCACGCCCTCGTGACTCCACTCAAAGTTGCGTGTCTACATAAATGTTAATGAAGAAAGATACATACCGGAATACAGCGGTTGGTACCCAACTACGTCTCAGCATCGCGGCGGCGTTCCGGGTGGTGCGGACTGTCGAGGCGTATGCCCCTCGCTCGTCAACCGGCCACCCTTCCAGAGGGGGAGTTGCTCGGTACTGCGAGACCGAGTGTGAGTCGACGCCGAGTACTGCAGATACCGGTATACCTGGAGTGGGTTCGGACGGTCCCGGGGCCGGCCCCGGCCGGAGGCTGCAGGTTCTGGTGTCGTCCGGGCGGCGGGTGGACCCTGACCGCCTGTCCTGTCCCGAGACTCGTGACCGCTGTCGGCACGGCGGTCGGGCCGCATCACCGGCCGGAGGATTACAGCATGCTTTGCAGGGTGTCGACTACAGACAGCCTGTGACCGGCTTAATCCGCATATAACTACACTCTCACTCTCGTTGTGGTACACCCGAATACCGACTAAGATCATGGTCCAATCGTCAAAAGCAGCTCGAAGCGAGGTTGAGTCGTCCGGCCAAAACACAATACCACAGCTGGGCTTTGGGACGTACCGGACAGGGGGGTACACCTGCTTCAACGCCGTCCAACACGCCCTGGAGGTCGGGTACCGTCACATCGATACGGCGATGGCGTACGAGAACGAGGCCGCCGTCGGGCGTGCAATCGAGGTCTCCGACGTCAACCGTGACGATGTATTTTTAACCACGAAGATCAAGGGGTACCCGGAACTCGTCGAGTACGACCGGTTACTCGAAGCCGCCGAGGGCTGTCTCCAGCGGTTAGGGACGGATTACATCGACCTCCTGTTGGTTCACTGGTGGAATCCGGCGGCGGATATGGAGTCGACACTCGCTGCGATGGACCGGTTAGTCGAGGAGGGAACGGTCAACAATATCGGCGTCAGCAACTTCTCCGTCGACCAGCTTCGACAGGCCATCCGGCTGTCGGACTCGCCGATCCGCACGAATCAGGTCAAACACCACGCCTACTGGCAGAGTGACGATGTCGTGAAATTTTGCCAGGAGCGGGATATCACGGTCACGGCGTACAGCCCCCTGGCCGAGGGCCGGTTGGCTACTGACGAACAGCTGGCAGCCATCGGGGACCGCTACGGAAAGTCAGCCGCCCAGGTGGCCGTGCGGTGGCTCCTCCAGCAGGAGAACGTTGTTACGATCCCGAAGACGGTCACTCCGGAGCACACGCGGAGGAACATGGACGTGTTTGACTTCTCGCTGACAGAGCAGGAGATGGCGGAGGTCAGTAACGTAGAGGGGCCGTGGTGGTACCGGACGAACCGTGAAGGCGGCGAGCTACACCAGTTACGGGGTGCACTGGGCGCAGTGGTGCCCGACTCGGCGTACAACACGGTCATGAGCCGTATTCGGTAGTTCCGCGGGACGGTGACGGACAGCCGTAGCCCGTTCGCCGCTCACGGTGCAGTTGCTGCTCATGTCTGTTCACAGCACACTGCAGTGGGTTCGGGCGGTCTCGAACCGCCGGCCTCGGCCTTGTAAAGGCCGCGTCATAACCAGCTAGACCACGAACCCGTGTTCTAGCCGAGTCCGCCCGAGTGAATAATCCTTACCATGTTCGGAAGGCTTAGGCACTGGCTGTCCGATCGGTCGGCATGAACACCCGTCGGGCGGTGAGTGGAGCGCTCATTCTCGCGGCGGGTGTGGTCCTACTGCTGACACTCGTCCCCGGCCTGCTCGTCGGCGACCCCGGGCCCTACGAGCGGACGACCGTCACCGCCACCGAGGCCAACGGGACGGCACTCGCGACCGTCGAGGTCCGGGTCGCGGACACACAGACGAAGCGACGGGTCGGTCTCAGCGAGACCGACTCGCTGGGCCCCGACGAGGGGATGCTGTTCGTCCACGAGACCGAGGCGGTCCACCCCTTCGTGATGGCCGGCCCGCGGGAGGACATGTCCTTCCCGCTCGACATCGTCTTTATCGACGCCAACGGGACGGTGACCACCGTTCACCACGCCGCCGTCGACGCCGCGGGCCGGTTCGAGGGCCGGGCGAAGTACGTCCTCGAGGTCAAGCGGGGCTGGGCCAACCGCACCGGCCTCGGCGTGGGTGACACCGTCGAGGTGCCCCCAGGGCTCCGGGCCCAGTAGCGCGACGGCGGGACTAAGTTGCTCCCGCGGCTACAGCCGCCATGTCCGAGTGGACCGGTGACTGGAGCCGTCGGGAGGTGCTCGCGGGGCTCGGGGTCGTCGGCGCGAGTGCCGTTGCCGGCTGTGCCGACAGCCCCGGTGGTCGGGGGTCGTCGGAGGCCGGGTCCAGCCCGTCGGCGGTGGCCGTGACACCGACCGCGGCGCCGACAGACCGGGACACCGAGGGCGCAGACACAGCGACGAGCACGGACAGGGAGGAGGAAAGAACAGCCAACGACGGCTATAAGCGACTCACCGTCGTCGCCGCCGACGCAAACGGGGCCGAACTCGCGACGGTCGAGGCCCGGGTCGCCGACACGGGTGACAGGCGGTACACCGGCCTCAGCGACACCGACGCGCTGGCCCCGGACGAGGGGATGTGGTTCGTCCACCCACAGGAGGGTCAACAGTCGTACGTGATGCGGGGGATGTCGTTCCCGCTGGATATCGTCTTCGTCGGCGCAAACGGCACCGTCACCCGGGTGGTTCACGCCGACGTCCAGGGGACCAACGCCCCATACAGTGCCCGGGCGAAGTACGTCTTAGAGGTGAACCGGGGGTGGGCAAACCGCACCGGTCTCGAGGCGGGCGACCGGGTTCTGCCGGCGTGAGTGTCGGCGTCGTTCGGTCGTGCGTGGGGGCCACTCCCGGCTGCCGACGTGTTTTTGCCTCCGGAGAGCGTTATCCTACCGTGGATATTGACGCCGGCCCGGACTCGGACGCCTTCGAGGAGGAGCGGGAGGACGTCGACCGGCCGATGTTACGGCTGTTCACGGAGTACGGTGGCGACCGGAAGGGCTACTTCGCGGCCGGTCTGGCGAGCAGCATCCTCGCACGGGTGCTCGACCTGTTGCCGCCGCTGTTGCTCGCGGTCGCTATCGACTCGGTCTTTCGGAACGAGGCGGGGTTCAGTATCTTCCTGCTGCCGGAGTCGTGGCTCCCGACCACCCAGGTGGGCCAGCTGTGGTTCACCGCCGGGATCATCGGCACGGCCTTCCTCGGCGCGGCGGCCTTTCACTACACCCGCAACTGGGGGTGGAACCGCTTCGCTCAGGGCGTCCAGCACGACATCCGGACCGACACCTACGACAAGATGCAGCGGCTGAACATGGACTTCTTCGCCGACAAGCAGACCGGCGAGCTGATGTCGGTGCTCTCGAACGACGTCAACCGACTCGAGAAGTTCCTCAACGACGGGATGAACTCCGTCTCTCGGCTGGTGGTGATGGTGCTCGGTATCGCGGTCATCCTCTTTGCGCTGAACTGGCAACTCGCGCTGGTGGCGCTGTTGCCGGTGCCGCTGATCGCCATCTTCACCAGGAAGTTCATCGATATCATCCAGCCGAAGTACGCCGAGGTCCGGTCGACGGTCGGCTCGCTCAACTCCCGGCTGGAGAACAACCTCGGCGGGATCACCGTGATCAAGAGTTCGAACACCGAGCCCTACGAGTCAGACCGCGTCGACGACGTCTCCCAGGACTACTACGACGCCAACTGGGACGCCATCCGCACGCGGATCACCTTCTTCCCCGGGCTGCGCCTGTTGGCCGGGCTTGGCTTTGTCGCGACCTTCCTGGTCGGCGGGCTGTGGGTCTTCCAGGGCCGGGTCACCGAGGGGCAGTTCGTCGCCTTCATCCTCTACACCCAGCGGTTCATCTGGCCGATGGCACAGTTCGGACAGGTCATCAACATGTACCAGCGGGCCTACGCCTCCGCCGAGCGGGTGTTCGGGCTCATGGAGACGCCGAGCCGGATCGCCGAGAGCCCCGACGCGACCGAACTCGATGTCGGAGAGGGACACGTCGAGTACGAGGACGTCACCTTCGGCTACGACGCCGACGAGCCGATCCTCGAGGACGTCAATTTCGAGGTCGAGGGCGGGGACACGGTCGCCCTCGTCGGGCCGACCGGCGCCGGCAAGTCGACAGCGGCAAAACTGATGCTCCGGCTGTACGACGTCGACGAGGGTGCGGTCCGGGTCGACGGGACCGACGTCCGCGAGGTGTCGGTGCCGAGCATCCGGCGGGCCATGGGCTACGTCGGCCAGGAGACCTACCTCTTCTATGGCACCGTCCGGGACAACATCGCCTACGGGCTACCCGACGCCGACGACGAGGACATCATCGCCGCGGCAAAGGCCGCGGAGGCCCACGACTTCGTCACGAACCTCCCGGACGGCTACGACACGATGGTCGGTGAACGGGGGGTGAAACTCTCCGGCGGCCAGCGCCAGCGGGTCGCCATCGCCCGTGCGATCCTCCAGGACCCCGAGATCCTCCTGCTCGACGAGGCCACCTCCGACGTCGACACGGAGACCGAACTCCTGATCCAGAAGAGCCTCGACCGGCTGACCGCTGACCGCACCACGCTCGTGATCGCCCACCGGCTCTCGACCGTCAAGGACGCCGACCAGATCGTCGTCATCGAGGACGGCCGTGTCGTCGAGCGTGGGACCCACGAGAACCTGCTGGCCGAGGACGGGCTCTACGCCAACCTCTGGGCCGTCCAGGCCGGCGAGATCGACGACCTCCCCGAGGAGTTCGTCGAGCGCGCCAGCCGCCGGCAGGCCGAGGCCACACCCGACGCCGACGACTGAGACGGGGACGACGGGTCCCGGTGCCACTCGTGTCCTGCGGGCGGGACCTTCTTGCCGGCCGGCCCGGTAGACCGGCCATGCATCTCGCGGAGGCGACGTGGACCGACGTCAGCGGGGACGGGAACGCGGACGACAGAGCCGACATCGACGTTGCGCTGCTCCCGGTCGGCAGCACCGAGCAACACGGCCCCCACGCCCCCCTCGGGACCGACACGCTGGCCGCCGAGACCGTCACCGCCCGCGGGGCGGCGGCGTACGACGGCGAGGTTGTCGTCGCGCCCGCCATCCCTGTCGGCGTCAGCGAGGAACACCGCCACTTTGCGGGCACCCTGTGGGTCAGCCCCGACACGTTCCGGGCCTACGTCCGCGAGACCGTCGAGAGTCTCGCCGCACACGGCTGGGACCGGGTCGTCGTCGTCAACGGCCACGGCGGCAACGTCGACGCCCTCCGGGAGGTCTGTGCCCGGCTGACCCGCGACGGGACCGCCTACACCGTCCCGTTCACCTGGTTCGAGGCCGTCGAGAGCAGCCTCGAGATGGGACACGCCGGGCCGATGGAGACGAGTCTCCTGTTTGCGACCCAGCCCGAACTCGTCCGTGAGGGCCGTCTCGAGGACGCGGCCGCGGACGGGGCCGCCCGGTGGGGGGAGTGGGAGGCGGGCGTGAACCTCGCGTACGACAGCGCGGCGTTCGCCGGAAACGGTGTGGTCGGCGACCCTCGGGAGGCTGACGAACAGCAGGGTGAGGCCCTCCTCGACGACGCCGGCGAGCGACTCGCGGAGCTCGTAGCCGTCGTTATCGCCCGCGAGTGGGAGTCAGGGGCGTAGCGGTGTCGGTCAGGCCTCCGCCTCCGCCTCGGCCTCACCCTCGGCGTCCGCGTCGCCGCCGCTGCCCTCCTCGAGCGCGGTTTTGAGCTGGGGGAGCGCGCTGGTGAGGTCGGTGACCTGCTCGCGGGCCGCCTCGATATCCGCGACGAGGTCCTCGGCGGCCTCGATGTCGGCGGCGAGGTCGGCGGCGTCCTCGAAGGCGTCGGCGCGTTCGCCCATGGTGTACCACTTCTTTGCGTCCCGGAGGTGGTCGCTCGCGTCGCCGACGTCCAGGGCGGTCTTGAGCCCGTTGAGCGCGCCCAGTGTATTGTCGGCGTCGGTCTCCCAGACGTCCGCGGCGGCTGGCAGTGCCTCGTGAGCCGCCGCAAGCGACTCCTCCACGTCCTCGCGCATCTCCGATGCGGCCTCGCCGAAGAGATCGTCGTCGTCGAGTGTCGACTGTGACATACTGAGACTTTGCCCGCGGCGGGGTTAAATCCGCGCCCGGAACTGAAAGTGAAACAGAACGACCCCGGACCACCGCGCCGGCGGTCTCACTCGCGGTCCCGGACAGCCGTGACCTCCATCAGCGGGTAGCCGTCGGCCATCGCCATCTCCGCGACGACGGTCGTGTCCTCGTAGGCGATCTGCAACTCGACCTCGAAGAAGCGGCCGGTGAGTTCGGTGTACGCCGCCGGGCCGTCCGCGACCGCCTCGGTGAGTGCCTCCTCGCGGATGTCGACCACGACGGACGCACAGTGTGGCTGGTTCTCGATTGCCTCCTCCATGGCGGCCGCGAGCGAGGGGGCGCTGGCGGGGCTGACCGGCGTGCCCGCGAACTGGTGGTACAGCGAGCCGAACTTGATACCCGCCTCGAAACAGGCGGCCTGCGGGTCTGTGGGGTCGGTGTCTCCCATGCTTCTGTCTGCCCTGCCGGGCACAACTGCCCGTCGGTCCCGGCAAGAGGGCGCCGGCGGTGCCCGTCCACAAACCGCTGGCTACTTATTCGCAGTACACCTGACTATACCTGAATGGACGAGCCGGTTCTGCTCACGGGTGCGGGCGGCCACGTCGGTCGGGCCATTCTCGAGGGGCTCGGCGACGCCTACGACTGGCGGCTACTGTACCACAACCCCCCTGCCGAGGAGCCCGACCACCCGTACTGGACCGGCGAGGTGGAGAGCCGTGCCGACGTTGCCCCCGCCGCCGAGGGTGTCGGCGCTATCGTTCACCTCGCAGGCGACCCCCGGCCGAGCGCCCCCTGGGACAGCGTCCTCGCGAACAACATCGACGGCACACACACCGTCTACGAGGTCGCCGTCGAGGAGGGCGTCGAGAAGGTGGTCTACGCCTCCTCGAATCACGCTAT
>JAQCNN010000012.1 GCA_028275005.1 Salinirussus sp. | reverse complement strand
TCGCCGGCGGACCTGGCGTTCATGCTCGGGTACAACGCCCTCGTGCCGCCACACGTCCGGACCAGCCTCCACTCCCGGACGGTGACACACGACGACGACCTCCGGGCGGTCGAGGTGCCGGTGCTGGTCACCCACGGCGAGGCCGACGGGGTCGTCCTGCCCGCAGCCGCCGAGGAACACGCCAGCCTCATCGAGTCGGCCGAACGCTCCACCTACCCGGGGGTGGGTCACTCGCCGTTCTGGGAGGCCCCGGAGCGGTTCAACCGGGAGCTGCGCGAGTTTGTCGGGTCGGTCTGAGCGCCCCTCGCCAGTCACCGAGCACCCAAACAGTTACCTGAATAGCTGTTCAGATACCCAGGTATGACTCAGCGGTCAGAACGCCTCGAACGCCTCATTGTCCAGCAGGAAGGCGAGTGCTGCGCGGAGGATATCGACGAACGGGTCGAAACCCTCGAGCGTCACGTCTCGGCGTTTCCGGCCGACACCGAGGCCGACCGGACCGCGCTCAACGTGCTCGGCAACGACACCCGTTACACGATTGTCCGCCTCCTGGTGACGGCCGGCAAAGAACTCTGTGTCTGTGAGGTCACCCCGGTGGTCGACGTCAGCGACAGTGCGGTGAGTCACGCCCTCTCGGACCTCACCGAGGCGGGGTTGGTCACCCGCCGGAAGGACGGCACCTGGCGCTACTACGAGGCGACCGAGCGGGCGACCGCGCTACTCGATGCCCTCGACAGGACCCGGGAGGGGACACAGTGAGCGCCGGTGTACGCGTCGCGTTCGTGTGTGTCCGGAACGCCGGCCGCAGCCAGATGGCCACCGCGTTCGCCGAGCACGAGCGCGAGCGGCGGGGGCTGACAGACGAGGTGGAACTCCTCACCGGCGGGACCGACCCCGCCGACGAGATTCATGCGGTTGTCCGGGACGCGATGGCCGAGGTGGGGGCCGACCTCTCCGACCGACAGCCCCGGGAGGTCACCACCGCGGACCTCGAGTCGTGTGACTACGTCGCGACGATGGGCTGTTCGACGCTCGAGCTCGATGCCGACGAGGAGGCCGTCGACGTCCGGGACTGGGCGCTCGAGGACCCGGGCGGCATGGACCTCGAACGGGTGCGTGAGGTCCGTGAGACGGTCCAGGAGCGCGTCCGCGGGCTGTTCGACGAGGTGGAGGCGGAGGGGGACCGGGGATAGCTGACTCCCGAGCGCGGGCGACAGGGCTCAGCCCAACGGGCCGGTGTCGGGTCACTCGCGAGCGCCACACCCGAGTCAGGTGTCCGGACGATAGCGACATAGAGGTGGGTGCGTGTCGCGTGACCGAGAGGCGTCGTGTCTGTGGAGAATAGTTGTTCGGCTTCTCAGATGGCGTGGTCTACCGAGCGGGCCGGTGGGGCCACAGACCGGCGGAGCGCGCCGTCCGGTGCGCACTTCGGAGACCCGCCGCGGCCCGCAAGGGTTAATTGAGCGCTTCCTCAATTAAATACGATGTCAACAGCGACCCGGCGTCTCCACCGGTATCTCGAGGACGAACTCGAGGACTGCCGGCCAGAGGACGTGGAGGACCGCATCGAGGACCTCGACACACTCGAGACGGTGCTCTCGGCGGACCGAATACAGACAGACCTGGACGTGTTGGCCGCGCTCGCAAACGAGACACGGTACAAGCTCCTCCGACTGCTCGTGGCCGCCGAGGGGGACCTCTGTGTCTGCGAACTGAACGCGATGGTGAGTGTCAGCGAGAGCGCGGTCAGTCACGCCCTCTCGGACCTGACCGAGGCGGGGCTGGCGGACCGGCACAAGGACGGCCGGTGGCGAAAGTACCGGGCCTCGAACGGTGCTGTTGCGTTGCTGACGCTGCTCGACGGGGTCGTCGAGGATGAGTAACGCAACCCACGAACACGGCCCTGACTGTGGGTGTGAGAGCTGTGGCGACCCCCGGTCGATGGACCTCCTCGACAAGTATCTCACCGTCTGGATCTTCGGGGCGATGGCCCTCGGCGTCGGGCTCGGATTCGTCGCGCCCTCCGTGACCCAGCCCATTCAGGACTTTTATCTCGTCGAGGTCGGGCTCGTGTTGATGATGTACCCCCCGCTGGCGAAGGCGAACTACGGACAGCTCCGGGCCGTCTTCTCGAACTGGCGTGTGCTCGGCCTGAGCCTCGTCCAGAACTGGCTCATCGGGCCGACGCTGATGTTCGGGCTCGCCGTCGTCTTCTTCAGCGGGCTCGTGCCCGGGCTGCCGGCCCGTCCGGAGTACTTCCTCGGGCTCGTGTTCATCGGGATGGCCCGGTGCATCGCGATGGTGCTGGTCTGGAACGAACTCGCCGAGGGCTCGACGGAGTACGTGACCGGCCTGGTCGCATTTAATAGCCTGTTTCAGATCCTCACCTACGGCGTCTACGTCTGGTTTTTCGGGCTCTTCCTGCCGCCGCTGCTGGGGATGGAGACGCTGGTCGCCGGCATCGAGACCTTCGGTGTCAGCCCGACCCAGGTCTTCGAGGCGATCGTGGTCTTCCTCGGGGTCCCCTTCCTCGGCGGCTTTCTCACCCGCTACGTCGGGACCCGGGCGAAGGGTGAGGAGTGGTACGACGAGGTGCTCGTTCCGAAAATCGACCCGCTGACACTCGCGGCCCTGCTGTTTACCGTCGTCGTGATGTTCGCCACCCAGGGCGAGAGCATCGTCGCCGCACCCGGTGACGTGCTCCTGATCGCCGTCCCGCTGACGATTTACTTCGTCGTGATGTTCCTCGTGAGCTTCGGGATGGGCAAGGGGGTCGGCGCCGACTACTCGACGACGACGGCGATCGGCTTCACCGCCGCCTCCAACAACTTCGAGCTGGCCATCGCCGTCGCGGTCGCCGTCTTCGGCGTCGGCTCCGGCGTGGCCTTCGCGACGGTGGTCGGCCCGCTGATCGAGGTGCCCGTACTGCTCGCGCTGGTCAACGTTGCGCTGTACTTCCAGCGTCGCCTCGACTGGACCGGGGCGACGACCGGCAGCCTCGGTGTCTCGGAGCCGGAGGCCGCGTCCGAGGACGACTAGCGGCTCGGTTCGGCTGCGTCACGAGATGCCCGGACCCGGGCGGCCACGAGCCGGACTCAGGCGGCAAGAGGGCACCACAGACCTCTCAGATCACAGCAAATTGTCTGACGATGACTTATACGCCTGTGGGGCGGTGTACGGGGTATGAGCAGTGATGCAGCGGAGTCAAGCACAGACGCGGAGCAGGGCGGGTCCCAGGACTCGGAGACGGTCGTCCCGGAGAGTGCGTCGTCGCAACCGCTGACGATCGCCCTTCCGGAGGGGAGTCAGAGTGTCTCCGATGCGATCCTCGCACACAGGGAGATGCTCCGCACGCCCGAGGAACACGGGCTGGCGACCGACCAGGAGATCACACACCTCTCGGAGGCCATCGAGGGGCTGTCCGAGGACCTCACCGAGGTCAATCAGCAGTACGACGGGGCCCAAGCGGACGTTGCGGAGCTACAGGAGGTTATCAGACAGCAGCAGCGGCAGATCGACGAGTTGCGCTCGACGGTCACCTCGCTTGCCGAAATCCTGGGAACTGGAGCGGAGTGGGAGGCGTTCGACACCGACCAGTAGCGCCACGACACAGCCGGGACTCCAGGGTCGTTCGGCGCCAAACAGCGCCGACGGTCCGCATCCGGGCCAGGCAGCCACACCTAACCGTGCGCAACCCCAACAACTGTTTGATGACCGCAGCGTATCAGGTCGAGCTGAGCGAGCCACACGGTATCGCCGACGGGGGCACCTCGGTCACGGTTGCCGACTACGAGGACGTCGGGAGTATGTACATCTTCGAGTTGGAGGACGGCTCCACCCGCTCGCTCGGGAAGCGCGTGGTGGAGACGGTCGACGCGGTCGAGTAACCCGACAGCGCTGGGGAGGTGGCGTGATGGACGCGCCCGCAGTCAGCCCCGGCAAGGCCGGCGGCTGCCGGGAGGTGAGTGAGCCTGTGCTCCGATGGAGGCCGCCGTTTGGAGTTGCCGTGTGCCGGGCGCGGTCGCCGGGATTATTAGCCGCTGTGGAAAGGTACTGTATGGAGATTGGCGCCTCTGTTGGCCCCTACCTCGACCGGCTTGGAACCGTCCCGTCCGGACTGTCCTTTGTTGAGTTCGCGCTGGGGGAGGGGGAGCTGCCACTGGCGGAGTTCGACCCCGAGGCCACGGCCACGGAGCTCGCCGAGTGTGGGTTCGGCGGCACCGTCCACCTCCCGTACCGACAGCCGCTGTCGACGCCGGTCGACCAACTCGACACAGCGACCAGGGCCTATCTCGATGCGGTCCTTTCCCAGGCAGCCACGGCCGGCGTCCACACGGCCGTTGCACACCCAAGCGCCCGTGGGGCCGGACACGAGTTCGACCAGCTTGCGACACGGGTCGCCGAGCTGGCCGCCTGTGGCCACACCCACGACGTGACTGTCTGTTTCGAGACGACCGGGTACGCCGGGGGGCCGGAGCTGGCGGAGGTGGGTGAACTCGCCGACCGGGCTGACGCGGCCGTCTGTCTGGATATCGGGTACGCGTATCTGGAGGCCGGGGCCGCCGGTGTCGAGGCGTTTCTCGACTCGTACGGCGACCTGGTCACACACCTCCACGTCCACGGTGCCCGGCACCGCGGGGATACACACATCCCGGTCGGCAGCGGCGATGTCGACTACGAACGGCTCGGCCCCGCGGTTGCTGCTGTCGCGCCTGATGCGACGGCGACGGTCGAGGTGTTCACCGA
>JAQCNN010000177.1 GCA_028275005.1 Salinirussus sp. | reverse complement strand
TCGTCGATCTGGATGTAGCGGGCGCCGGCCTCGACGAGGGCGTCGACCTCCTCGTTGACGAGGTCCGCAAGCTCCAAGGCGAGTTCGCGTTCGGTGTCGTAGGCCTCGTTGAACGACCAGGAGGCGAGCGTGTACGGCCCCGTGATGGGGACCTTGACCGGCGAGTCCGCGACCGAGGCGGTGAACTCGTACTCGGAGACGAGCCACTCTTGGTCACGCTCGAGTTCGCTGACCACCGAGGGCTTGTCGAAGTAGTTGTGACCCCACACCTTCACGCGGCCGTTGAACTCGTAGCCGTCGATCCGGTGGGCAAAGTACTCGGTCATCTCGTTGCGCCGCATCTCGCCGTCCGTGACGACGTCCAGACCGGCCCGCTCGTGTTCCTCGGTGATGAGGCGGGCGGCGTCGTCCGTTGCCTCCGCCCAGTTGTCGGCGGTGAAGCTCGCGTCGTCGTCCTCGTGGAGGTCGCGGGCGCGGTCGAGCCACTTTGGTTTCTTGTAGCTCCCGACGACGGTCGTCAGGAGGAAGTGGTCGTTCGGGTGGTCGGCGGGCCGGAACTGCTCGCGGGTGTTCATGCGGTCACCTCCATACCCGCCGCGGCGAGGGCCTCGAGTTTGGCCTCGAACTTGTTGACCGGGAGGTGGAACAGCCCGGTGTTTGCGGTGGCGTACACCCGGCCGAAGTCCTCGTTTGGCGTGTGTTCCTCGAACCACTCGATACGCTCGCGGACTGTCTCGGGGCTCTCGACGAGCGTGTTCTGCCCGTCGACGAGGCCGAGCGCCACGTCGTCGGTGGTGCCGTACTCCTGGACGTTGTAGAGGTTGTCGTCCGGCTCGGTGACCAGGTCGTAGCCCAGCGCGTCGATATCGGCGTCGAGCACGTGTGCGTGAGTCTTCTCGCTCAGCGCGCCCCAGTAGGGGTAGAGGACAACCTCGGCGTCGGCCGCGGTCGCGACCGTGTCGATCGCCTCGGCGACTCGCTCGCCGGCCTCGCCCGGCGGCTCGGTGACGAGCGAGGGTGCGAGCAGGAAGACGGTCCCCATCGGCGGGCACTCACGGAGTTCCTCGGCGAGGAAGTCGGCGATAGCCTCCAGAAACACCGCCTCGTCGCCGTAGTGTTCGTCCGTGGCGAGGTCAGCAAGCGAGTACGGGTCCGGGAAGACGCCCTGGAGCTGCTCGCTGGCGGCGTCGACCGCGTCGAGTTCCGCGGCGACGTCCCCGGTTGCCGACAGGTCACCGGTGACCGCCGGCTCGCGGTAGAAGTTGTTGTTGTCGTAGTAGCGGACGATGCCGCGGGTCTCGACGACATCGTTGACCGCCAGCGGGTGAGTGAGTATGTCGTCCCACCGTAGCTGTCCCTCGACGACCCGGTCGAGCCCGGCGGTCTGCTGGCGCTCGACAACCGCCCCGCGGGCCTGTTCGTACACCGCCGCGAGTTCTTCGCCCTCGTCGCCGGTTATCAGGTCCTCCTTTTGCCGCCCCTTCAGGTCCGCCAGTTCGTCCTTTGCCCAGTCCGGCAGCGGATACATTCCCGGGGTGGTCGTGACCACGCGTGTCATTGTACTCATGTACACCAGCAGGTCGTTTAGTCCTTCTGAATCCCTCTGCGAAGCGCCAGTACGACGAGTTCCTCGAAGGGGTAGGACGCCGAGCGCACGCGCTCGACGGTTAGCCCTGCCGCGGTCGCCCGCTCGCGGACGGCATCGAGCCCGGTCAGCGTCGAGACCAGCAGATAGGCGACACCCTCGGGCGCGAGCACCCGCCCTACCGAGTCCAGGAAGGGGTCGACAACCGCACGGCCGTCCTCGCCGCCCGAGAGCGCCCGTTCCATCGGGTCGTCCCACTCGAGTTCCGGTGGGGTCGGCAGATACGGCGGGTTGAACAGGACGGCGTCGAACGCGCCGTCGGGGAAGGGGTCGACCAAATTCCCTCGAAGGACAGTTACGCCCGCCTCGCGGGCCTGCCGGCAGGCTGCCGCGGTGATGTCGGTCCCGACGACGCGGGCGCCGGTCTCCCCGGCGACCTGGCGGGCGACGTAGCCCGAGCCGACCCCGACCTCACAGACCAGCCCGTCGTCGAGACGGTCAGCGGCGACCTCCGCGAGCAGCCGGGAGTCCTCGGCGGGCTGGTACACCCTGTCGAGGTCGCGGCTGTCGGCCAGTCGGGGGCGGTCCTGCCCGTCGTCCGGGGGGTCGTCGCCGGTCACGACGGCTCACCGACCTCCCAGGCCAGCGTTGCCAGGCTCGCGAAGGTCTCCGGCGGCAGGTTGCCCGCTCGCGCGCTCATGACGTCGTCGTCGGCCGCCGCGACGACGGCTGCGGCCTCACCCAGCCCCGAGATGTGGGCGGTGTTGCGGACCGCGTTGCGCATTGTCTTGCGACGCTGTGTAAAGACGGCCTTGAGAAATCGCAGGAAAAAGTCGTCGTCGGGGACGTCGTAGTCGGGCTCGCGGGGGACCGTCCGCACGACAGCGCTCTCGACGGCCGGCTGTGGGTCGAACGCCTCCGGGGGGACCGTCTCGGCGACGGTCACCTCGGCGTAGTGGTTGGCCGCAACCGAGAGGCGGCCGTACTCCCCGTCGCCGGGGCCGGCAGCCATCCGCTCGGCGAACTCCTGTTGGAAGGTGAGGACGAGCGGCCGGCCCAGCGGGAGCAGCCGGAAGGCGAGTTCGCTGGAGGGGCCGTAGGGGAGATTCGAGACCGAGGCGTCAAACGCCGGCAGGTCGACGGCTAAGGCGTCACCCGCGACGACGGTCAGCCGGCCCGTGGCCACCTCGTCGGCGAACTCCTCGCGCAGGAAGGCCGCGAGGTCGGGGTCGCGCTCGACCGCCGTCACCCGCCCCAGCCCGAGCAGCCGGTCGGTCAGCGCCCCCGTTCCGGCCCCGACCTCGAGGAGGTGGTCGGGGTCGGCCTGGAGATACGTCGGCAGACGGTCGAGCACCCGGTCGTCGACCAGGAAGTGCTGGTCCTTCCGCGGGTCGCCGTGGACCCCTGCCCGCGCCCGGAGGGCGTCGGGGTCGCGGGCGGTACCGCCGCGGTCTGTCTCCTGGGTCATTCGCCCCCCTCGTCCTCGCGGCGGGCGAAGGTCCGGTACTTCAGGTCGTCCTCGCGGATCTCCTCGAGGATCCGCTCGACGAGCACCTCGTCGGGGCTGTGGAGGCCGCTGACCCGGGATTCGAGCCCGTCGAAGCTGTCGAAGGGCCTGCGCTTGCGCTCGTCGAGGATCCCGTTGCGGAGTTTCTTCCCGATACCGGGCAGGAGGTTGAGCTGGTGGAGTCGGAGGGTGATCGGCTGGGCGTCGTTGTAGAAGTCGACAAAGCGGGGTTTCTCGGCGGCGACGAGTTCCTCGACGGCGTAGTCCAGTTCCGACTGCGCGCCGCCCGTGAGGTCCTCGTAGTCGACGGTGTGGAACCGCTCGACGCCGGCCGTCTCGTCGAGCGAGACCCGGTCACCGATGGTGAACTCGGGGTCGTCGACGACGACCTCGTACAGGCGGAAGTCGTCGACGTCGAGCGCGTAGACGAGCGGCTGTTTCTGGTACTGCGGCCGGTCGTCCTCGGTGCGCCCGTGTGGCAGATAATCGAGGACTACCGCCTCGTGACCCTCACTGGGCTCGTCGGTCATAGCTGTTGGGTACGGGAACAGTTTACTTAAACCCCGGTAGCCTGCGGCGTCGACCGGGGTACGGGGTACGGGGCCGGTCAGGGTTTGCTCACCCGCCCGGCAGTGGCCTGTCTTACGCCGCTCAGGCGTACTGTCTGACGACGTTGAGGATCTCGTCGAGTTCCTCGCCGGACAGCGAGAACCGCTCCTGGGCGTACACCGCGCGGAGTTCGTCACGGTCACGCGGCTTGAGGTCGACGATCTTGTGGGCGGTCACCTCGTCGACCTTCTCGAGTTCGAGCAGGTCGGCGACGAACTGGCGGGCCTCGTCGGGCTCTAAGACGGCAAACCGGTTGACGTGCTCGACGGCCCGGGCGAGCTCGTAGCGCATCTCCCGCTCCTCGTCGGCGGCCCGCTCGGTCTCCAGCCCCTCAAGGATCTCCTTTGTCTCCGCGATAGTGAGAAGTTCCTCATCGACTTTATCCTTGAAGATGGTCATATCGGCTCGTACAGCCCTGCACGTTGTAAAGCTCTCGATACACACCGCGGCGCCGGTCCGGGTTTCTGACGGTCCGGACGGGCCACACAGTGTCGCCAACAGCACACGCCTCACAGTGTCGTTCCAAAACAGTCAGGTACGACGGGCAAGAGAGATAGAGTATGCCTGGCGGAACAGACCAGACTCTGCGACCGTTCCTGTGGCGCGCCGAACGGATGTACCCCGACACGGAGATCGTCTCCCGCACCCACGAGGGGGTCGAGCGGTACACCTACGAGGAGTACGGCGACCGGACGGCACAGCTCGCGGGCGCGATGGACGCGACAGGCGTCCCCGAGGGCGAGCGGGTGGCGACATTCTGCTGGAACCACCACCGTCACTTCGAGACCTACTTTGCCATCCCGACGACGGGTCGACAGCTGCACACGATCAATCCGCTCCTGCCCGACGAGCACATCCAGTACATCGTGCAGAACGCAGACGACCGGATCATCTTCCTCGACCCCTCCCTGGCCGAGAAGCTATCCGGGGCCTACGACGAGGCGGCCTTCGAGGCCGTCGAGCAGTTCGTCGTGATGGGGTCGGAGGTGCCAGACGTGAGATTCGACGCGGTCGACTACGAGTCGTTCATCGACGGCCACGACACGAGCTACGACTGGCCGACCGTCGACGAGGAGACGCCCGCGGGGATGTGTTACACCTCGGGGACGACGGGCAAGCCAAAGGGTGTCGAGTACACCCAGAAGATGCTCTGGAGTCACACGATGGCGACGATGGGCCCACAGGGGCTGGATATCAGCGACGACGACGTGGTCATGCCCGTGGTGCCGATGTTTCACGTCAACGCCTGGGGGATGCCGTTTACCTCCACGGCGGCGGGCGCGAAACACGTCTACCCCGGCCCCTCCCCGGACCCGGCGGACATCGCGGGCCTGATCGAGGACGAGGAGGTGACCGTCACAGCCGGCGTCCCGACGGTCTGGCTGGGTCTCCAGGAGTACATCCAGGCGGGTAACGACGTCGACCTCTCCTCGCTGGAGTCGGTGATCATCGGCGGCTCGGCCGCCCCGAGGGCGATGATCGAGTGGTTCGACGACCGTGGGGTCACCGTCGACCACGCCTGGGGGATGACCGAGATGAGCCCGATCGGGAGCGTCTCACGGCTCAAAAGCGGGCTGGCCGAGGACCTCTCCTACGAGGAACAGGTCGACAAGCGCGCAAAACAGGGGCTGATGGTCCCCGGCGTAGAGTTCAAAGTGATCGACGACGACGGCGAGGAAGTGCCCTGGAACGGCGAGGACTTCGGTGAACTCCACATCCGTGGCCCCTGGATCACCACGGAGTACTTCAAACGGCCCGAGGCAAACGAGGAGGACTTCGAGGAGAGCGAGGGTGGCCGGTGGCTGAAGACCGGCGACGTCGTCACCGTCGACGAGGACGGCTACATCAAGATCGTCGACCGGGCGAAGGACGTGATCAAGTCCGGCGGGGAGTGGATCTCCAGTGTCGAACTCGAGAACGCGATCATGGCCCACGACGACGTGACCGAGGCGGCTGTGGTCGGTGTCCCACACGAGCGCTGGCAGGAGCGACCCGTTGCCTTTGTCGTCCCGGCCGAGGGGACCGACCCCGGCGAGCTCGAGGCGGAGGTCACCGAGATGCTCGGCGAGGAGTATCCAAAGTGGTGGCTCCCCGACGACCTCGTCCAGATCGACGAGGTGCCAAAGACGGCGACCGGGAAGTTCTCGAAGAAGGACCTCCGCGAGGAGTACGCCGACGAGGCGCTCCTCGAGGGGCAGGTCCCCGAGGAAGCCGCCCCGGACGACGACTGAGTAGCGCCGGCTGACCGAGCCGGTTACACACGCGATTGCCTCCGCTACTTGCGTCCAGACCTAAAGAGGCGAACGGACCCGTGGTTACTCGGCGGCGACGATGTGCGCGGGGCGGGAGATGAGTGTCTTCTCCTTGCCGCCGTCGACGATCTCGACCCTGTAGGCCTCGCCCTGCTGGCCGACGACGGTACCGGTCTGCCCGGCAAAGCGGGGGTGGTACTGGCCCTTCTGGACACTCGGGTCGAGTTTCAGGTGGACCGTGTCACCGGTCTCGAACCGTTCGGTCGTCTGCTGGGGCGGGGACATCCCCCCGTCACGGGGGTCGTTTTTCAGCTTGTTCCGCGTTCCCTCGCGTGGTCCGTTAGAGTCAGGCATGACTGTGGGTTGCGCGGTCGAACGGATAAAGGGAGCGTTCCGCGGTTACAGCGGGGCGAGCGGGCCGGTTACAGTCGGCCGACGTCGCCGACCTCGACGCTCTCGACGTCCTCGACCCCGGTGAAGGCCTCCTCGACGGCCTCCGTGCCGCCGGCGTCGTCGGGGACGACCACCGTCGGCAGGAGGGCGACCAGCCCGAAGGCGACGTCGTCACGCTTGAACCCCTGGATCTGGGCACCCTCCGGCAGGGACGCCTCCAGACGCTCCTGGAGTGCGTCCAGGTCGACCTCCGGGCTCTCCGGCATGACCTTGATCTGGGCTGCGACTTTCCCCATCGTTATGGCCCCGTGAACCCGCAGTCAGGACACTCATAGAGGTTGCTCTGCTTGCGACACTTCGCACACCGGTAGATCTGGTAGCCACACTCGGGACACGCGAAGGCCGCCGCGCTCGTCCCGGCGATGTTGATGCCACAGGAGATGCACTTTTGTGTGCGCTTCCCGTCGCTCTTGCTCATACCTCTTCTACGGCGTTGCCGGCTTTTAACCGTTGTTATACGGACGGGTCGGAGGCGGTCGTCCGTACCGGTGTAGCCGGACGACGGTCCACAGCAGTGGGGTGTCCGCCGTCGGCCACACAGTAGGAGGATATCGGCCGCGGATACGGCCACAGGGGTGGCGGGCGACACGTCACGGCGACCCGTCGCCGGGCCGCTACCGCTCCGGGCAGTAGCGAGCCGCGTCGGCGACCAGCCCGTCGACGCCGGCCGCTGCCAGCCCGGCGGCGGTCCCCCGGGAGCGAACCGTCCAGGCGTTGACGCTCAGTCCGGCGGCCTGTGCCCGCTCGACGAGGCCGGTGGTGCACAGCGAGTGGTGAGGGTGGACGGCGGCGCAGTCGAGCCGGCGCGCACGGTCGAGGGCCTCCTCCGGCTCCTCGGCGACGAGGAGGGCCGCCTCCCCGCCGCGTTCGCGGAGGGCCTCGACGGCGGCCGGGTCGAACGCCGAGCACCAGGCGTCGGCGCCGGTCTCGGCGGCGCACTCGAGTGCGTCACCGGCGAGACCGCGCTCCTTCAGTTCGACGTTCACCGGGACCGTCGCGGCCTCGAACACCGCGGCGAGTGTCGGGACACCCGCGCCGGTCCCGAGGACGTCCAGGTCGCGCAGCTGTGCGAGCGTGTGGTCGGCGACCCGGCCGGTGCCGTCGGTGACGCGGTCGACTGTCTCGTCGTGGACGACCACGAGTTCGCCCGAGCCACACCGGCGGATGTCGACCTCGACCGCATCCGCGGTCGGGCCTGCCCCTGCGGTCGAGTCCGCGTCCGCCCGTGTCTGTGTGGCCTTGCCCGAGCCGTTGCCCCCGGCCGCCCGGACGGCCGCGAGCGTGTTCTCCGGGTGTGTCTCCGCGAAGCCACGGTGGGCGATGTAGTCCATGTCGCTGCTCGCGGGCGGGGACAGTCGGGCGTTTCGGTCCCGCCCGAACCCACTCGCAGTGCGTACGGTTTCTATTTGTCCGTATCTTCCGGCTTTGGCGCCTGAGTCCTCCGTATTCCGGTATAGGCCGCGATATGGCGGCTTCTCGGATCGGCGGGAACTCAACCGATGTTGCACGCGCCCCGCTGCCGTCTGGGGTTCCACATATACGATATCACTGCGGGAAAATAAAGACACGGGGATGCGTTTCGGCGCTTGGGTTCTGTCGGAGATTTCACACGGTTGCGTTCCCGGACGGTTCTCAGTCCAGTCTTCTTGATAATCATCCGCCTCCAGAATCCCCCCGTACTGGAGTCGGGAGGCACTGATTCTCGGCGGTGACCCGAGACACTCACTGGCAGCAGTGTCACAAGGCCGGGCCATGCAATCGTCCTCCCGCAGCCCAATGGTACCCAGAACCGACGCTGTGCCTTCGTGGCCATGCTACAGGCCCGGATGCCCTGGTACCACTCCGCTGTGACAAACTCTTGATCGTTTTACTCGACGGCGAGCCACCCGGCCGGGACAGCTATCACCCCTCCACGTACTTCATCTCTCAAAAAATTGTCCGGGAAATATAAAGCTCGTCTCCCAACCCGACATCTCCCTGTAACATCTTGTAACAGCCCCAATCAGGCCAGTTGCAACCGCGGATCGAATCACACGGCCAATTTCACGTGTTACCTTCTGTTACCGACTATTTGCGATATTTTCCGTGCCCCGGCTCTTCTTTGATCCGACCATAGAACTTCATCAACCAAGTTCCACCATTAATTGGGCCAACCGTTGGCGGAATTCCGGAAATACAGAATTTGTGGCTAGCTGTTGGCCTTACCAACAGCGCGAGGGGCGGATTTCGCTCCTGATCGGCGGCTGAAGAGCGATGTATCCGATCACAATAATCTGACAGTATGACTACTGTTCTCACAGCTTGGCCATTCTCTTTAGCTAAGACTCGGAGCGATACTGGACCGGGTTGATCTGGGAACGAATCTCGTTAGAACACGGTTGCTACGGGACGAAAAGACGATTTCTAAAGATTCTGTATCGGCTATCTTCAGCTGCAACAGCGTTCAGTCATTAGATTTCTTCACTTACTACTGTCAAGCAATTTTGAGAATATATTGCTCCGAGTCTTAATTAAAGACGAATGCCCACGGTGGTGAGACTGTTTGATCATGAAGCGACAGTAATCTGAAAGGATTCCCGAACGCCGTCGTTGAAGTGTTTACGCCACGTTCTGGACACCAAACAACGTTCGATACCTCTCA
>JAQCNN010000097.1 GCA_028275005.1 Salinirussus sp. | reverse complement strand
AGAGCCGAGTCGTACACCCTACTGCTCGCCTACCTCATCTTCGTCGGGTGGGTGGTCGGCGAGACGGTTGGACTGTTCGGGCTCATTCGAGGCGCGTAATCCTCGACCGCCTCGTGGTCGTCCCGGTCGGCGGAGCTCTCCCGGGGCTGTGGCTCTGGAGTTCGTCGCGGCCGCCCCGGTGTCCGGCGTGCTCAGCTGACAGCGATGGGGCTGGGGGTGGGTGGCCGGCTCACAGCCCACCGGAAGCGGTCTCACGTATCAGGGTCGCCTCGGCCTTCCGGAGGTGAGTCGAGGCCGTCGACCCCGCGATGTCGAGTTCGGCAGCCACTCGTCTAGCGTCGCCTCGCGGGGGAGGTCGTAGTACCCGAGCTCGACGGCGGTTCCGACGACCTCCTGTCACTGCTGCTCGCGGCCACGGACGGGGAGGGGGACGGCCCCACAGAGAGCGAGGCCCGCAGCCAGCTGATGATGTTCCTGTTCGCCGGCCACGGGACGAGCGCCACCGCGCTGACGTGGGCACTCTACGAACTCGGGCGGAACCCCGGGGTTGCCCGGCGGCTCCGCGGGGAGGTCGACGAGGTAGTAGCTAGACCACACACGACGCTCGCCGACCTCCCGGTCCTCGGGTTCGACTCCTCCAGGTGGGACGGCATCGACGAGCCACCGGGCGACCGGCCGGAGTACGCGTACTTCCCGTTTGGCGGCGGCCCGCGTCACTGCATCGGGATGCGGTTTGCGTGCATGGAACTGAAACTGGCGCTGGCGACCATCGCGCGCCGGTGTCGGGTCACGCACGGCCGCGACGAGGTTGCCGTCGACGTCGGGTCAACGGTCGCTCCCGGGGAGACAGTACACGCGACCGTGAGGCGCCGGGACTGATACTGCCGGCTGTACGTCTGTAACGAATTTCGCGACCCCGGGGTCGCGGATATCTTCAAACAGTTACAGCCAGCAGTATGAGGACAGAGCCTGGCGTCGGGAGTCGAGAACGGCAGAGGAGGCGTCGCTACCGGACGTCCTCGAGCGGGACCGCAGTTCCGACGTCAGCCGTGACCCACTCCGTCGTGAGCCGCTGGTTCTCCGGCGCGAAGACCGTTAGCTCGGCCGGGTTGGCCGCGTCGTCGTAGAGACATTCGAGTTCGAACTCCGGTGTCTCGGTCAGTTCCTCCTCCGGCGGGTCGTATACGACGTTCATCAGGTCGACGACCCCTTGCAGTCGACACACAGTTGACTGTCTGCGCGGCCGGCCTCGGCTGGGATGCGGTTGCCACACCCTGGACACCGGGCTCTGGTGCGTACGTACTCGGTGTGTGACTGAACCGGCGATATGTCGCCTTTTGCTGGCATACCACCACGAAACAGCACCGTTTACTAATAACTTTGGGTATACATCCATACTTGCCCGGCGAAAGACTACACAGAGCGAGTCGAGGTCGGCCGTGTGCGACAAACGGTCAGAAGTCACCGGGGCAGAGTGTACGGTCGACAGTTCGACGGCTAGCCGGCGGTCCAGCACAAAACGAGGGACCCGGGACAGCCGGAAACGGTGGGGGCCGGCTACAGCGCGTCAAGCAGCGCGTCGACGTCCTCGGCGGTGTTGAAGACGTGGACCGACGCCCGGCAGGCGTGGGGGTCGGAGACCGACCGGATGTTGATGCCAGCCTCGTTGAGCCGGTCGACGACGGCCTCGGGCTCCTCGGCCGCGAAGGTGACCAGCCCGGATTCGTAGTCACGAGGGCTCAGCAAGCGGTCGCCCAGCCCTGCCTTTAGCCGGTCGGTCAGTCGCTCGATACGGGTCTGGACGGTGTCTAACCCGACTGCCTCGATCGTCTCGATACCCGCCTCCAAGCCGACGTGAGGGGCCATGGCGTCGGTTCCGAGTTCGAACCGGCTCGCGTCGGGGCTGAACTCGTAGCCTGTCGCCGCGCCGTCGGCTCCCTCGGCCTCGACGGTCTCCGCACCGAAGTATCCGATCCGGGAGGGCTCGAGGGTCTCTAGCGCCGTCTCGTCCACATAGAGGAAGCCAGCCCCCCAGGGGCCGAGCAGCCACTTGTGGCCGGAGCCGGCGATAAAGTCGGCGCCCCACTCGGCCACGTCGACCGGCATCTGTCCGGGGGACTGGACGGCGTCGACGAGCACCTGTGCACCGGCGTCGTGGGCGATACCGACGGCCTCGGCAACGGGCAGTCGTGTCCCATACGTCCAGGACAGCGAGCTGAGACAGAGCAGGCGGGCGTCCGCGACTGCCTCGGTCAGGTCGTCGAGGTCGAGCCGGCCGCGGTCGGTCGACAGCTCCCGGACCTCGATACCGTGGAGGTCGCGCATCCGCGCCCACGGGAGTTCGCCGGCAGGGTGTTCGAGGTCGGTCCGGACCACGACGTCACCGGGCTCCCAGTCGATACTCGTGGCGACGTGGTTGATCCCGTCGACGGTGCTGTCGGTGAGTGCGACCTCGTCGGCGTCGGCACCGAGGTGGGTTGCAATCGTCTCCCGGACGCTCTCGCGGGCAGTTATCGCCGTTCCGTAGATCCCCTCGTCGTGGGGGGCGTCGAACTGCTGGTGTTCCAGGTAGCCGGTGGCGGCGTCGACGACCCGGCGGGGGCTCGGGCTACTCGCCCCGGTGTTGAGGTAGATGCAGTCCGCGAGTGCCGGGATATCGGCACGGAGCGACTCAGGGTCCATACATCGAGGTTGGACGGAGCGGGCTTGAATCCCTGGCTTGCCGGAAGCACCCGTCCGTCTCAGAGCACACCCACCAGTAGCGCGCCGAGTGCCACGGCGAGTAACGCACCGGCGAGATTGACGGCCGCGTTGCCGAGCGCGCGGCCGGGCTCACCGGTCTCCGCCAGCCGGACGGTCTCGACGGCAAACGACGAGAAGGTGGTAAACGCCCCACAGAAGCCGGTGCCGAGAAACTGGAGGAGCGGGGCGTCGACGGGGACGGCGACGAGGGCGCCAAGCAGGAAGCT